>NZ_JFJW01000150.1:159-10995 GCF_000611125.1 Cupriavidus sp. SK-4 | reverse complement strand
ATGGCGGCCAACTGGGCGATTTCATGGCAAGCTATCTGCGGAACAGGACACTACGCCAGGGCAGGTCGTGGGGATTTGACCGCAGCCAAGTCCGACGACATATCCTCGCCCCATGCGGCGGAGCGATATATCACGACGTGACAGGTCTGGTGGGATCCGCCGATGCGCCGCCGACCGCACATACACGCACCAAAGCCGGACTTTCTTGATCTGGCGCAGGAAGCCCCGCCTGCTGCGCAGGGAAAATTGCTCTCGATGCAAGCACAGCCATGCACGCGCTGGCCGCCGGGCCACCACCCGGCTTCCACCACCGGTAGCCCCCGATACCACCATGTTCCGAACCGATCCTCCAGCCGCCAGCGCCACGGCGGCCTCCGGCGCTGCCGGCCTGCCGGCGCTGCGCGACCGCCTCTCCACCCGTATCATCTCGCTCTCGCTGGCCGTGCTGCTGGTGGTGCTGGGCATGATTGCCGGCACGCTGTGGCTGTCATGGAAGCTGGAAGGTGCGGGTGCCGCCATCAATGACGCCGGCAGCCTGCGCATGCGCGCCAACCGCGTGGCGATCGAACTGACGCTGGCACAGGCGCGCCAGGACAATGCACTGGCCGAACAGGTGCAGGCACTGGACGCCACCCTGGCCCTGCTCCGGAAAGGCGACGCGGCGCGCCCGCTGTTCCTGCCGGACGAACCCGCCATCCATGCGCAGATGACCCGTGTCACGCAGGACTGGCAACAACGGCTGCGCCCGCTGGCGGTGGCCGGACCGGGCAACGATGCCGTGCCGGCACGCTATATCGCCGCGCTGCCCGGCTTCGTCGCGCAGGCCGATCGCCTGGTCGGCATGATCGAGCATGACAGCGCACGCAAGACCGACTGGCTGCGTGTGTCGCAGATCGCGCTGGCGGCAATGGCGTGCGTGGGCACCGTGGCCGTGATCTACCTGCTCTACCTGTGGATCATCCTGCCGGTGCTGCGGCTGCAGGACGGCCTGCGGCGCATGGCGGCGCGCGAATTCTCGCTGCGCCTGCCGGTGGAAAGCCGCGACGAGTTCGGCACCCTCAGTGAAGGCTTCAACCGCATGGCCGGCGAACTGCAGGGGCTGTACCACGACCTGGAGGCGCGCGTGGCGCAGAAGACCGCGGAGCTGGAGCGCCAGAACCGCGACCTGGAGACGCTCTACGACATGGCCGCCTTCCTGAACCAGGCCGCCGATGCCGAGGCCATGGCGCGCGGCTTCCTGGATCGCGTGATGCGCCAGTTCGATGCCGATGGCGGCAGCGTGCGCGTGCTGGACAGCCGCCACGGCAGGATGCACCTGCTGGCAGCCGCCGGCCTGCCGGCCGCGCTGGCCGAATCCGAATCCTGCGCCGCGGCCAACGCCTGCCATTGCGGCGACGCCACGCGCGAGGCCGTGGTCGCCATCGTCGACCTGCGCGCGGCGCAGCGCCAGGGCGCCGCCGGGGATGCCACGCCCTGCAGCCGCAACGGCTTCCAGTCGCTGGCGGCCTTCCGCATCGAAAGCCAGCGCGGCGCCACCGGCGTGTTCGCGCTGCACTTCCGCACGCCGCGCGCGCTGCCCCCGTCAGACCGCCAGATGCTGGAAACACTGGGCCAGCACCTTGGCACCGCGCTGGAACACCTGCGCCTGTCCGCGACGGCGCGCCAGCTGGCGGTGGTGGAAGAGCGCAACCTGGTGGCGCAGGGCCTGCACGACAGCATTGCCCAGGGCCTGAACTACCTGAACCTGCAGGTGCAGCTGCTGGACGCCGCGGTCGAGCGCGACGACCTGGCCGAGACCCGCGAGCTCGTGCCGATGCTGCGCCACGGCGTAGAAGAGAGCTACCAGGACGTGCGCGAACTGCTGAACAACTTCCGCTCGCGGCTCGGCACCGGCGAGCTGCGTCCGGCGGTGGAAGAGACCGTGGGCCGCTTTCGCCGGCAATGCCGCACCGAGGCCACGCTCTCCATCGACGAGAGCGGCGGCGCCTGGCCGTTGGCGCCGGAGCAGCAGCTGCAGGTGCTGTTCATCCTGCAGGAGGCGCTCTCCAATGTGCGCAAGCACGCCATGGCGGCGCACGTGGCGGTGGCGCTCAGCCACGGCCGCGATTTCCGGCTGGTGGTGCAGGACGACGGCGAGGGCTTCGACCCTGAGGAAATCGCCACGCGCGCCGAAGCGCATATCGGCCTGAACATCATGCGCGAGCGCGCGGCGCGGCTGGGGGCGCAGCTGCACGTGCGGGCCCGCCCCGGCCACGGCGTGCGCATCGAGCTGGTGCTGCCCGCCGGCCGCTCCTCCGGCGCCCGCGAGCTCGCCGACACCCGCCCCGCCCCCACGACCACCGAGACCCAGCCATGACCATCCGCATCCTGCTGATCGACGACCACACCCTGTTCCGCTCCGGCATCCGCGCGCTGCTGCAGCGGCAGGCCGATTTCGAGATCGTCGACGAAGCCGCCGACGGCGTGGAAGGTATCAAGCGCGCCAAGCAGCACCGCCCCGACGTGATCCTGCTGGACCTGAACATGCCCGGCCTGTCCGGCCTGGAGGCGCTGCAGCTGCTGGTGGAAGACCTGCCGCAGACCGCCGTGATCGTGCTGACGGTGTCTGAAGAAGCCGAGGAACTGGCCGCCGCGCTGCGCGGCGGCGCGCGCGGCTACCTGATCAAGAATATCGAGACCGAGGCGCTGATCGCCGGCATCCGCCGTGCCGCGGCCGGCGATCCGGTCATCTCCGACAGCATGACCGCCAAGCTGGTGGCCCAGTTCCGCGCACCCGCACCGGTGGCCGCGGCGCGCCAGGATGAAGCGCCACGGCTGACCGCGCGCGAGCGCGAGATCGTGCAGGGCCTGGCGCGCGGCGAGAGCAACAAGGAGATCGCGCGCGACCTGGGCGTGGCGGAAAGCACGGTGAAGATCCACGTGCAGAACATCCTGAAGAAGCTGAACCTGGCCAGCCGCGTGCAGGTGGCCGTCTATGCCGTCGAGCACGGGCTTAACGCAGCGTGCTGAACGCGGCGCAGTGTCCGCCACGACAGCCCTGCATGTGCCCCCCACACCCCAGCGTCGTCCGATTCCTACACCGATATCAGCCCTAGTCCGGGGGGATGCCGGCGCCCCCTGATCTAGGCTGAACAGTAAGCAGTTGGCTCTCCGAGGCCACCCCGGTCCGGAAGCCCCCGGCTTGCGAGATCCACAAACAAGGAGCACGCCATGGGAATCGGCACCATCCTCCTGATCATTCTTGTCCTGCTGCTGCTCGGCGCACTGCCGGCCTGGCCCTACAGTTCCGGCTGGGGCTACTGGCCTAGCGGCGGCCTGGGCCTGATCGTCCTGATCGTGGTGCTGCTCGTGGTGCTTGGCCGGATCTAGTGCTTCCCGGCCAGCCTGCGGGCGATGCACGCCGGCACGCGCACGCAGCGGCGCCGGCGCGGGGCTACCCTTGTCGCTGTCGCGCCGGCGCCCTATAACGAAGCGCGGGCGTGTGTTACCGCATCGCCCGGTTCCTTCCCATTTCGCAAGGAGACTCAGATGCCAGCCAAATCCAAGGCGCAACAGCAGGCCGCGGGAGCGGCGCTCTCCGCAAAGCGCGGCGAAAAGAAGGCCGGATCGCTCAAGGGACCTTCCCGCTCGATGTATAAGTCGATGAGCGAAAAGGAACTCGACAAGATGGCTTCGACCAAGACCAAGAGCCTGCCGAAGCACAAGTAAGACAGTTGATCGTCAGGCTTGCTCTCTCTCCCGCACGTGGAGAGAGAGCAAGCCCCAAGCGGTCTGCCACCTGCTTATCTGGCACCGCCCTTCTTTCCCCCGACTCTCCTCCTCACCGACCCGCCGCAATGGCCCGGCAGCCGTCTTGCCAGGGCGCTGCGCGCCAGCCGGATCGACTCCGCCAGCGCCAGCCCGAATCCCGCAACGCTGCCCAGGTCCTGTTCCACCCGCTCGCGCAGGAAGGCGGCCCAGGAGAAATCGCCGGCAGCGCTGCCAGGCTTGCGGTAGGCCCCGGCCTCGCGCGCAAAGGCCGCCAGGCTGCGATAGGGATCGTCGCGCATGCCCCGCACGGTGGACGGCAGCGCCTTCGGGCCCAGCAGCTTGCCGTGCTCGTCATAGGGATGGACATGGCCAAGATGGCGCATCCGTTTCCAGAACGCCGACGCGCTCAGGCGGCTGAAGTCATGCAGCACACGCACGGGTGCCTGCTCGTAGCCGAGATCCAGCCACGCCCGCGCCCAGTGATGATGATCGACGATATAGAGGCCCCCGCCCGGCCCGGCCACGGTCTTGATCCGATGGCGGCGCATGAAGCGCCGCAGGGCCTGGTGGTCGTCCGGGTTCGCGTGGCGCTGCGTGACATCCATCTTGTAGCTGACGTGGGCATAGCCCAGCGTGAGCTGGGTAGGGCGCAGGCGGGCCAGTTCGGCAATGGCCTTGCCTCGCGGGCTGCGCGGCGCGCGGTGTTCAGCGCTGTCGGCCGCGGCAGCGCGGCGCTCAGTCGTTCTCGGCACGCTTCTGGTCAACGAAGTGCTCAAGCTCGCTGCCCGGGTCTTCGTTGCCAGTGCTCTCTTCGGCAACCGCCTCGCGTGCGAGCGGGCGCGGCCAGTATTCACCCTCGCCGCCGCGTACGGGCTCGCCGTGGCGGGCGGGATTGAAATCCGTCCACTGGCCGCATTCCCAGTTGCCTTGCGCGCATTCCAGCCCGCTCGCCCCGGCTTCGCGCAGCACGTCCACGGCAACGGAATCGAGGCCGTTGTTGACGCATGCCGCCAGCATGACGTGGTCCACCGCGCCGCTGTCCGACGCACTGTCCTGCCCCACCGACATGATGGATACGTCCCACACGGAGAAGCCGCGTGAGAACAGGGTCCGTGCCACGTCTTCGGCGCTGGCAATCGAATCGAAACGTCCGGCTACGATCGATGACATGATGACTGACTCCCATTGATGGTGGCGATGGTCATGACTGCTGTCATCCACATTGCAAGAGCCACGCCTGCGCCCACTGTGCGGCACGCCGCGCGCACGGCCTGCATGGCGCGCGCGCCGGCGTGCAATATTTGCAAAGGCGGCCCCGGAACTACATGCCTCGCCCTGACTCCTCAGCCATTGACGACCTCGCCGCCGTTGATGTGCAGTATCTGCCCGGTGATATAGCTGGCTGCGTCGGATGCCAGGAACACAAAGCCCGCCGCCACCTCGAACGGTTGCCCCGGGCGGCCCATCGGCGTCTTCCTGCCAAACTCGGCCACTTCCTCCGCGGTGAAGGTCGACGGGATCAGCGGTGTCCAGATCGGGCCCGGCGCGACGCCGTTGACACGGATGCCGCGCTCGACCACCTGCAGCGCCAGGGAACGCGTGAACGACACGATCGCACCCTTGGTGGCGGAATAATCCAGCAGGTGCTTGCTGCCGCGATACGCGGTCACCGAAGTGGTGTTCAGTATTGACGCTCCCGCCTTCAGGTGCGGCAGCACCGCGCGCGTCAGGTGGAACATCGCGAACACATTGGTGCGGAAGGTGGCCTCCACCTGGCTGGCGTCGACCTCTTCCAGCGAGGCCTTGGGGTGTTGCTCGGCGGCGTTGTTGACCAGGATGTCGAGCTTGCCGTACTGCTGCAACGCCTGTCGCGCCACGGCCTCGGCATGCGCGCGGTCGGCGAGGTCGCCGGCGATTGCCAGGCATTTGCGGCCCGCCCCCTCCACCAGCTCGACGGTCTCGCGCGCATCGGCATGCTCATCGAGATAGGCGATGGCGACATCGGCGCCTTCACGCGCAAAGGCCACCGCAATGGCCCGGCCGATGCCGCTGTCGCCGCCTGTGATCAGCGCCGCGCGCCCGCGCAGCCGGCCGCTGCCGACATAGTCGTCGGCGCCGCTGTCCGGCTGCGGCCGCATGGCGGACTCCAGGCCAGGTTGGCGCGACTGGTGCTGGGGCGGGATGCTGGTCGGTGTGGACATGGCTGGCTCCTGTCTGCGCGGCCGCGTCCGCGGCCCTTGCAGGTGCCGCGCAAATTCCATGCCGCAAACGGCGAGCCCGGGCCAGGCCGCGGCAGCCGCGTCGCGGCCGCGGACCGCGGCCGTGGCTGACACGCCACCCGTAACCCTTACATCGTCCGGCAATCCTTACAGCGCCCCGGGCGGCCAGCCCGCCTAGCCCCGCGCGCGCCTCGGGGCACGGATATTGCGGCCATTGCAGGCATGAACGTCACCGGCCCGGCGCGCCTGCGGCAGTTGCCGCACGGGCCTGCCGCACCAGGCAGTGCGGCGGAGGACGCCCGGGCCCCACAGCCAGGAGGCAACCATGTTCAACTTCCGCAACGAGCGCAGCCGCAGCGGCCCCCGCAGCGGCACCGAAACGCAGCGCCGCGAGCGCAGCCCGGCGCAACGGACGCGCGACCAGGGCCGGGGCAGCGGCTCGGAGGACTGGGGACAGGAATGGGGTGAGGACTGGCGCGGCGAGAGCAGCGGCCAATCCGCGCCTCCAGGCCGCGACAGCGAGTCTGCGCGCCATGGCGGCCCGTGGTACCAGCAGGACACGCCTGCCGGCCAGCGCCGCGGCAGTTGGGGCGAACAGGGCTATGGCGCGGCCGATACGGGCGGCACCGGCCATCCGTACAGCAGCGGCTACGGCGGTTACCGGCCGGCCCCGCAGGACAGCGGCTATCGCAGCGAAGAACGCGAATCGGGCTATGGCTACCGCGATGAAGACCGCTTCGGCCCGCGCGGACGCCGCAGCGAACTCAGCGATGAGGATGAACCGCGCCAGCCTGGCCGCGGCTGGCACGGCGGTGAAGAAGACTGGGGTGAACGCGGCGGCCGCGCCATGCACTGGCGCGAAGGCATGGAACGCGACCGCGCGCAGCGCGCCGGCCAGCCGAGCTATGGCGGCGGCTATTTTGGCGATTCCGGCAGCGGTGGCCAGTCGTACAGCGGCGGCCAGCGTGTGTATCCGGATGATCCGGGCTACCGGCGCCACGCGCCCTATGCGGGCCAAGCGGGAGCGCCAGGCGGCCAGCGCGCCGGGCGCCGTCCGGTTGGCCCCAAGGGCTACCGCCGCGCCGATGAGCGCGTACGCGAGGATGTGTGCGAACGCCTGGCGATGAACCCGTATGTCGATGTCCACGACGTCAGCGTGGAAGTGGCCAACGGCGTGGTGACGCTGGACGGCACTGTGCGCGAGCGCCGCGAGAAGTACGTGATCGAGGACATTGCCGATGCCGTGTTCGGCGTCACCGAGGTGGACAATCACCTGCGCGTGCAGCGCCAGCCAGGCGCCGCGTGGGCCGCGGGCTCCGAGGTCGGCGGCGACGATGCGGCCGGCACGGATGCTGCGGGGATCTCGCCCGAGCGCACGCTGAACAAGAGCTGATGCGCCCGCGCCGCCAGCCTCGCAAGCTGCGCCCGGGCAGCAAGCTGATGGTGCCGCTGGATGCCCTGCATCCCACTCAGATCACGGTAGGCGGCTACCACGTCGCGCAGAAGGTCCATGTCACCCGGCGCGTGCCGCCGGAGGACCGCGCCGCGTTCCTGGACCGGCACCGCGTACACCTGGTGATCGGTCCGGAACAGTCCCTGTACGTGGTCGATCACCATCACTGGGTGCGCGCCTGGCACGATCTCGGGCTCACCCATGTGCCGGGCGTGGTGCGCGCCGACCTGAGCGACATGGACGTGCCGGCGTTCTGGCGCCACATGGTGGCCGAGCACATGGTCCACCCTTACGACGAGCACGGGCACCGCCGTCCGCTGACGGAACTGCCTGCCGGCATCCACGACATGCGCGACGACCCGTATCGCAGCCTTGAGGCCTTCGTGCAGCTGGCCGGCGGCTATCGCAAGGTCAAGACCGCCTATATGGATTTTCGGTGGGCCGACTATTTCCGCCGCCACGTGGCGGGCCCGTTCGACACCCCGCATCACTTTGCCATCGCGCTGGCGCAGGCGTTCCGGCTGGCGCACGCCGCGGGCGCGCGCGGCCTGCCGGGCTATATCGGCCCATTGGGGTGCTGAGCGGGTTCAGCCGTCCTGGCCTGCTGCCATCGACATGGCACAAGCCACGCTATTGCGCGCCGGATACCGCCGCCGGAGCGCTGGCGGACTCGGCCTGCGGCATGCCCAGCTCGTCGGTGGGCGCCTGCGGCGCGGGCCGCTCCGCAGGCGGCTCGGCGCGCTCGGCGCTGACCGGGCCGGCCCGCGCGACGGTAATCATCTCGCGCAGCCAGTTGACCAGCAGGCTGCTGTAGCCGCGCTGGCTTTCCTCTTCCGTCAGGCCGTGGTCGGCACCCTTGATCACGCGGTAGGTCATGGAGCTGGCGTGCACGCAGGCATCCACGTAGCTCATCACCGCGGCGTGCGGCACCACCTGGTCGTGCTCGGATTCGATCACCAGCACGTCGCCGGCAAATTCCGCGCAAGCGCGCAGTGCGCGATTGCTCTCGGGCGGCACCACGCTGCGCCGGTAGGCCACCAGGTCCTGTTCGCGATGCAGCTGGCGCTTGGGCAGTTCCCAGCCCGAGTCCATGTACAGCGCCGGCGCGCGGAACGCCATCCAGCGCACCTGGCGCAGCGTGCTCAGCAGCGCGGCCAGGTAGCCGCCGTAGCTGCTGCCCACCACCGCGATGGCGTTGCGGTCCACTTCGGGCTGGCGCACCAGCACATCGTAGGCTGCCACCACGTCGGCCAGGTTGCGCATGCGGCTGACCGTCTCGTATTGCGCCTGGGTGCCGGCGTGCCCGGTCAGGTCGAAGGTCAGGCAGACACAGCCCAGCCCCGCCACCTTGCGCGCGCGGGCCAGGTACTGCTGCTGGCTGCCGCCCCAGCCGTGGACAAACAGCACGCCCGGCAGCCTGGTTTGCGGGCTGATCAGGGTGCCGGCAATGGTGCCGCCTTCGCTTTCTATCTGCAGCAGGTCTTCATGAGTTGCCATCGGATTCAGGCTCCAGTCGTGCGTATTTGGTCAACGGACCGGCGTGCCGGTCCTCTCCCTGGAAGTAGATCTCGGCGTCGTCCGGCACGCGCACGCCCTTGCCATAGACCTCGCGCGTGGCAGCCACCACGCGGGCGCGGCGCGGGTCCTCGCGCAGCGCGGCCAGCGCCGCCAGTTCGGCGCCGGTCGCGCCGCCCACACGCCAGGACTGTTCCAGCACGCCCCCAAGCACTTGCCCGTGGCCGGCGCTGCCCGCGGGCGGGCCGAAGGCGACGTCGTAGTTGCAGCGCGACAGCACCATGCCCCCGGCATCGCCATAGCAGGCCAGCGCGGCTTCGTGGTACACCATCGCGGCCCGCACCGCGGCCAGCGTGCGGGCGTCGAACGGATGCTGCAGCAGCGCCTCGAGGCCGCCGCGCACCATCGTCAGCGTCGAGCCGCCATAGACCTTCTGCCCGTGATTGTTGGCAGTGAGCCCTTGCGTGCCGCAATAGCTGGCCCGCAGGCCCGCCAGTTCCACCTGCCCCACGCTGTAGGTCTGCGGCGCGTCCAGGTCGCGCTCCGCCACCAGGCCATGGGCTTGCACCACGTCGGGCGCCATCGCGGCGAGCGCCTCGTCCAGCGAGCGTTCGTCGTGCACCACGCGCTGGCCCAGCCCGCCGACGCCACACGGTTCCTTCAGCCGTACCGGCCCCAGCGCCAGCAGGCGCATTGCCGCAATCCGCGCATCGCTGAGCGTGAAGGCGGTAAAGCCCGGCAGGGTCGCGCCCACCACGCGCCGCACAAAGTCCTCGGACCAGCCCCGCGGCGCTGCGGCGCCGGGCGCCACCAGGCCGTGCGTGATCGCCTTGGTGGCCACGAAGGCGTAAGGCACCACGCCGCCAAACAGGTCGCCCGCGTCCCGCACGCCGAGGTCCTGGGCCAGCTTGCGCCCCACCAGCGTCTGCGCGGGCACCAGGTATGGCACAGGCAGCCCCGCAGCGGGCGCGGCGTAGGCGCCTGCAAAGGCAAGACCGGCGATGTCAGCGACCTTGCGGGCAATATTGGCAAGGGTCGTGCCATGGTGGCTGTCGGCCTTGCCCAGGGTCTCGCAGCCGTAGACCATCACCGCGCGGCTGCGCGCCGGCAGGTTGCCCGGGGCGGCGCGTTTTCGATGCGTTGTCTTACTCGGTTCGGACACGGGCGGCTCCTTGCTGGCGGCTCTCGCTCGATGGGGTGGGAGGGGCCGCATGGGCTAAGAGCTGGGTGCCACGGTGGGTGAGCGGCTCCCGGCATCGCTGCCGGCCAGCCGGCGCCCGCGCGCTGCGCGTGCCTGCCGCTTGGCGGCGTGGTTCTCGCGCGCCTCGTCCAGCGAATGGCTCGACTTGATACCGTCTTCCTTGTCAGCCAGCTCGGCCAGGTGGCGATAGAAGGTCACCAGCTGGCGCAGTTCTTCCTCGTCCAGGTCTTCGATCGACACCAGCATATTGCTGGCTTCGCGGTGCGAGGCAAGCAGTTCATTGAGCTTCAGGTGGACCGCGACTGCGTCCTTGTTTTGGCTCTGCTGGATCAGGAACACCATCAGGAAGGTGACGATGGTGGTGCCGGTGTTGATGACCAGTTGCCAGGTTTCGGAATAGGAAAATAGTGGGCCGGTGATGGCCCATGTGGCTACCACGCCGACGGCCAGCACGAATGCGACGGGTGAACCTGCCTGGCGCGTGGCCGCGCCGGCGAAGCGGTCGAAGGCATGCAGCACGCTGGAGTGCTTGCCGGAACCGGGGCGATGGTCAATGCCTGGCGGGATTGGGCTGGATTTGTTCATTGTTGGCGCTCCCACAGAGTTGTGGCTTGTTTGTGATTGGCGTCATTTGGTTGGTTTATGGCGCTTGGCGGGGCGTGGCTCTTTAGCTTGGTGCCATGCGGTCGGTTTTCGCC
>NZ_JFJW01000150.1:0-76 GCF_000611125.1 Cupriavidus sp. SK-4 | reverse complement strand
AACGCGTCGCCTGAGCGGCTGGCAATCAATTTCACGGCGTTGGTAGTTCGCACGGTGGTGCTTGCCGTTTGGGCGT
>NZ_JFJW01000149.1:1039-15627 GCF_000611125.1 Cupriavidus sp. SK-4 | reverse complement strand
ACGCCGGCGAAACAGCCACGTATGCCAAGAACGACACCCGACCGCATGGCAACAAACCCACCCCTTGCACATCCCCCGCCACCCCGTAAAATACCGCCAACCAATTGACGTTTACGTAAACGGCAACAAAAACCCAATCCAAAGGAGACAAAGCCAAATGCAAATCCAAGGCAACGTATTCATCGTCACCGGCGGCGCCTCAGGCCTGGGTGCAGGCACCGCCCGCATGCTGTCCGAAGCCGGCGCCAAGGTCGTGATCGCCGACCTGAACGAGGCCACCGGCCAGGCACTGGCAACTGAACTGGGCGGCCAGTTCATCCGCTGCGACGTCACCTCCGAGGCCGACGGCCAGGCCGTGGTCGCCGCCGCCCAGGCGCTGGGCCGACTGTCGGGCATCGTCAACTGCGCCGGCATCGCCACCGCCAACAAGACCGTTGGCAAGAACGGCCCGCATCCGCTCGACGCCTTCGACAAGACCATCCGCATCAACCTGGTCGGCACCTTCAACATGATCCGCCTGGCCGCCGCGGCCATGGTGCAAAACACCCCCGACAGCGAAGGCGAGCGCGGCGTGATCATCAATACGGCGTCGGTGGCGGCCTTTGACGGCCAGATCGGCCAGGCCGCCTATGCCGCGTCCAAGGGCGGCGTGGTGGCGATGACGCTGGCGATCGCGCGCGACCTGTCGCGCGACGGCGTGCGCTGCATGACCATCGCTCCGGGCATCTTCGAAACGCCGATGCTGCTGGGCATGCCGCAGGAAGTGCAGGACGCACTCGGCAGGATGGTGCCGTTCCCTCCGCGCCTTGGCCGCCCGGCGGAGTACGCCAAGCTGGCCCGCTCGATCATCGAGAACACCATGCTCAACGGCGAAGTGATCCGCCTGGACGGCGCGATCCGGATGCAGCCCAAGTAATGCCCTGGCGCTGCCCGCTCAGCCGGGCAGCATGATCAGCCGATGGGCAAACGGTCATGGCCATTCGACGACACTGGCTATTTCTGCTCACCGCGCGTTGATCATGATCGGGGCCAGGTCAGGCTGCGGCACTCATCGCGGGCGCCTCGGCGCGCACGGTCAGGCGGCGCACCAGATCCCACACCGCCGCTGCGGCCGGCGACAGTGAACGGTCCTCGCGCCGGACCATGACGATGCTGCGCTCCTCGCGCGGCACCAGCGGGCGCCACACCAGCGGCGACGCCGCCGGCAGCGGCAGCGAGAACGACGGCAGCACCGAGGCGCCGATGCCGGCCTCGACCATGCCGAACACGCTCGCCGAGTGGCCCAGCTCCTGCACCACCAGGGGCACCACGCCATGCCGGCCGAACACGCGGTCGATCAGCGGCCGGCTGCCGGAGGCAAAGTCCAGCAGCACCAGCTGCATCCCATGCAGCGCCGACCACGGCACCGAGGCCGACTGCGCCAGCGGATGGTCGCGCCGGCAGACAAAGCAGAACGGGTCGGTCGCCACCGGCTCCACCACCAGCCCGTCGCGCACCAGCGGATCGATCAGCACGCCAAAGTCCACCGCGCCGGCGCGCACCTGCTCCAGGCCGTCGGCCTGCACGTTGTCACGCACGGTCAGGCGGATCTCGGGGTATTGGGCGGCGCAGGCGGCCACGTAAAGCGGCATCAGCCGGGCCGAGATCGTCGGCGCACCGGCTATCACTACTCGGCCGCGATAGCGTTCGCCAAGCTGGCGGGTCTCTTCCAGTGTGTCGTCCAGCTGCCCGAGCAGCCGTTCCAGCGCTGGCGCCAGCGCGTGGCCGGCCTCGGTCAGCACCACCTCGCGCGTGGTGCGGTCCAGCAGGCGCACGCCAAGTGCCTCTTCCAGCTCAGCCACGCCGCGGCTGACCGCAGGCTGGGTCAGGCCGACCACGTCGGCGGCCCGGCTGAAGCCGCCGGTATTGGCCACGGCCAGGAAGACGCGCAACTGGCGTAGTGTGTAATTCATGCAACGCCCGGATAAATAGATTCTATAAATGAATTTGCATTCTAGACTTGGCTGGCGTCCAATACTAGGCAAAACCCTAACATCGCAGGATCCACCCGCAGTCATGTCTCGCATTGTCCGCAAGCTCAAGAAACTTTATGACCTGATCGACGGCTTCGTCCTCGTCATGTTGACGGCCATCGCCATTGCGCTGGCCGCCCCTGAAATCGGCGCCGGCGACGGCCCGCTGCACCTGGGCGTGGTGACCAGCCTGGGCGTGGCGCTGGTGTTCTTCCTGCACGGCGCGGCGCTCTCGCGCGACAAGCTGGTGTCGGGCGCCAAGCACTGGCGCCTGCATGTCTTCGTGCAGACCTTCACCTACGTGGTGTTCCCGGTGGTGGGCGTGCTGCTGATGCTGTCGCTGCGCAATACGCTGCCGCCGGACCTGCTGCTGGGCGTGTTCTTCCTGTGCGCGCTGCCGTCGACGGTATCGTCGTCAGTGGCCATGACCTCGATGGCGCGCGGCAATGTGTCCGGAGCGATCTTCAACGCCACCATCTCGGGCCTGATCGGCATGCTGGTCACGCCGCTGCTGATGGGGCTGGTGATCAGCGCCAGCGGCGCCTCGATGCCGCTGGGCAAGGCGCTCACCGGCGTGGCGCTGCAACTGCTGCTGCCGTTCGCGCTGGGGCAGTTGCTGCGTCCGTTGATCGGCAGCTGGCTGGCGAAGAAGAAGCACATCATCAACAAGATCGACCGTGGCGTGATCGTGCTGATCGTCTATTCCTCATTCTGCGATGCCACCGCCCAGGGCCTGTGGCACCAGTACCAGTGGCAGACCATCGGCGCAGTGATGCTGATCGCCGCGGTGCTGCTGTTCGTGGTGCTGGGCTTTACCACGCTGACCGCGCGCCGCCTTGGCTTCTCTGTCGAGGACGAGATCACGGCGGTGTTCTGCGGCTCGAAGAAGAGCCTGGCCAACGGCATCCCGATGGCCAAGATCCTGTTCGCCGGCCATCCGGCGCTGGGCCTGCTGGTGCTGCCGCTAATGGTCTATCACCAGTTGCAGCTGATCGTGTGCTCGGTGATCGCGTCGCGCTATGCCAACCGCGATGCCTTGCTGGAAGACCAGGCCGCGGCGCGGGCCTGAGGCACGCAGCCATGAAAAAAACCGGGGCATGCCCCGGTTTTTTTGTGCCCGCCAGATTCACACTGACGGATTCTTCGACAGCGGCGGATTGCGCGCGAAGTACGACCGGATCCCCTTCAGGATCGCATTGGCCAGCTGCTCCTGGTGCGCGTTATCGTTGAGCTTGCGCTCTTCTTCCGGATTGCTGATGAAGGCCGTCTCGATCAGGATCGACGGGATATCCGGCGCCTTCAGCACCGCAAATCCGGCCTGCTCCACGCTGCCCTTGTGCAGCTTGTTGATGCCGCCGATCTCGCCCAGCACGGCCTTGCCGACCTGCAGGCTGTCGTTGATCTGCGCGGTGGTGGACAGGTCCAGCAGCACGCGCGCCACCTGCGCATCCTTGTTGCCCATATTGGCGCCGCCGATCAGGTCGGAGGCGTTTTCCTTGTTGGCCAGCCAGCGCGCCGCGGTACTGGACGCACCGCGCTCGGACAGCGCGAACACCGACGCGCCGCGCGCCTCGGGCGACAGGAAGGCATCGGCGTGGATCGATACGAACAGGTCGGCCTGCACCCGGCGCGCCTTCTGCACGCGCACGTTCAGCGGCACGAAGAAGTCGGCGTCGCGCGTCATCATCGCGCGCATATTGGGCTGGGCATCGATCTTGGCGCGCAGGCGGTGCGCGATCTGCAGCACCACGTCCTTCTCGCGCGAGCCGGCGGCGCCGATCGCGCCCGGGTCTTCGCCGCCGTGGCCGGGGTCGATCGCCACCGTCAGCAGGCGGCGCATCTTGAAGGGCCGTTCGGCGGTGGGATTGTCGCGTGCGACCGGCGGCACCACCGGGGCATTGGGGCTCGGCACCGGCGGTGCGGACGGCCTGGGCCGGGCCGAGGCCACCGGCGGCGGCAGCGGCGCGGTGGTGGGCGGCACTTCGCCCTTCTCGTCGAAGCGGCGCACCAGCGCGCCGATCGCGTCTTCCTCGGCACCAGCCGGCGCGCCGGCGATGCCATCGTTGCCCGGCGCCGGGTCCGAGGTGGCAAAGCGGCGCTGCTTTTCCTCGGTGTCGCGCACCAGCTTCCACAGCGGATCGGGCGGATTGACCGGGTACAGGTCGAACACCAGGCGGTTGCGGTAGCTGCCGATCGGCGCCAGCGTGAACACCTGCGGCGCCACGTTCTCCTTCAGGTCGAACACCATGCGGACCACGCGCGGGCGGTTCTGGCCGACGCGCACGGTCTGGATATAGGGGTCGTTCGGGGTGATCTTGGCCACCAGCTCGCGCAGCGTGGGCGACAGGTCCAGGCCGTCGATGTCGACCACCAGCCGGTCGGGGTCGCGGATCATCTGGTGCACGGCGGCCAGCGGCGAATCGGATTCGATGGTGACGCGGGTGTAGTCCTCGGCAGGCCACACGCGCACCGCGACGATGCCGGCGCCAAACGCGATCTGCGGGCCGGCCAGTGTCAGCACGGCCGTGCCCGCGCCCAGCTTCAGTGCCTGCGCCATCCATTTGCGGCGCGCCTGCAGCAGGCCGTCGGGTCCATCGGGGCGGTCGGTGGCAAGTCGCTTGATCAGCATGCGTTCAGCAGGGTAAGTCCAGTGTGAGTATAGGCGCGCATCGTCGCGATCCGCCGCTCGCCGGCGTCATCCGCCCCGGCCATGTCCGATTGGAGCAACATATGGAGATCCGGTTCCCCGAGCAGGCGGCCGGCCTTTTCCGGCCACTCGACCAGGTTGAAGGCCGGTTCGGCGAAGCAGTCGCGAAAACCCGCGTCGATCCACTCTTCGGGATCGGCAAAGCGGTACAGGTCGAAGTGGTAGACGGTCAGCGGCGAGCCGTCGGCGCGGGCCACCTCGTAGGGCTCGCACAGCGTGTAGGTGGGGCTGCGGACCTTGCCCGCATGGCCGAGCGCGCGCAGGATCGCGCGCGTCAGCGTGGTCTTGCCGGCGCCCAGGTCGCCGGACAGCTGCACATGCACCGTGCGCGGCGGCATGGCCTGCACGGCGGCGGCCAGCGCGGCGCCCAGGCGCGCGGTGGCGGCTTCGTCGGGCAGCGTCAGGGTGCGTTCTTCGAGCAAGGGCATTGCGTACAATTCAGGGATGATCGACCGAGTCGCCCCAGGGCAGGCAGATGCGCCACCTACCCCCGTTCCCGGCACCGCCGGCCACCTGGCCGCGGGCCCCGGGGAGCTTGCGGCACTGGCCGCGTCGATCCGCGCATGGGGTGCGGAACTGGGCTTTGCCTCCGTGCGCATCGCCGATGTCGACCTCAGTCATGCCGAGCCGGGGCTGATGGCGTGGCTGGCGCAGGGCTACCACGGCGACATGGATTATATGGCGAACCACGGCCTGCGGCGCGCCCGGCCGGCCGAACTGGTGCCCGGCACCGTGCGCGCGATCGTGGCGCGGATGCCGTACATTCCGGCCGCCGGCGCCCAGGCCGGCGCCACCGACTGGCGTCGCCACGAGCTGGCGCGGCTGGATGATCCGGCCACCGCGGTGGTGTCGCTGTACGCGCGCGGCCGCGATTATCACAAGGTGCTGCGCAGCCGTTTGCAGCAACTGGCCAGCCGGATCGAGGCCGAAATCGGAAAATTCGGCTACCGCGTCTTTACCGATTCCGCACCCGTCATGGAAGTAGCGCTGGCCAGCCAGGGCGGGCTCGGCTGGCGCGGCAAGCATACGCTGCTGCTGGACCGCGATGGCGGCTCGATGTTCTTCCTGGGCGAGATTCTGGTCGACATCCCGCTGCCGGCCGACGCGCCCGAGTCCGGCCACTGCGGCAACTGCCACCGCTGCCTGGACATCTGCCCCACGCGCGCCATCGTGGCGCCCTACCGGCTGGATGCGCGCCGCTGCATCTCCTACCTGACCATCGAGCACAAGGGCCCGATCCCGGTGGAGTTCCGCGCGCCCATGGGCAACCGCGTCTACGGCTGCGACGACTGCCAGCTGGCCTGCCCGTGGAACAAGTTCGCGCATGTGGCCATGGTGCCGGACTTCGACGTGCGCAACGGGCTGGACGCGCCCGACATGGTGGCGCTGTTCCAGTGGACCGAAGCGGAATTCAACCAGCGGCTCGAAGGCAGCCCGATCCGCCGCATCGGCCATGAGCGCTGGCTGCGCAACCTGGCGGTGGGGCTGGGCAACAGCCTGCGCGCGGCGCTGTCGGGCACGCGCGCCGAAGACGCGGCCCTGGCCGCGCGCATCCGCGCAGCGCTGCAGGAGCGGCGCGAGGCCGCCACGCCGCTGGTGCGCGAGCATATCGACTGGGCCCTGGCCCAGGGCGGCCCGCTGCCGGACTAGCTGACCAGCGCCAGCCACAGCGGCGTGGTCACGATCGCCGCCACCGTCATCAGCGAAATCGTCGCCGCCACCATCGGCCCGTTGCCGCCCATGCGCACCGCCAGGATATAGGCGCTGGAGGCCGTGGGCAGCGAGGCATACAGCACCACGATCTGGTACTGCAGCGCGGTCAGCGGCAGGTGCCGCCCCACCAGCCAGGCCACGCACGGCATCGCCAGCAGCTTGACCCCGGTCCACCAGGCCACCGGGCCGGCGGTACCGGTGGCGCCACTCATCTGCAGCCCGGCACCCACCGTCATCAGCCCCAGCGCGGTCGAGGCCGAGCCCAGCCGGTTCAGCGTCATGCCCAGCACCTCGGGCGCATGCAGCCCCATCAGGTTGGTCAGCAGGCCGCCGGCGGTGGCCAGGATCAGTGGGTTGCGCGCCAGCTCTTTCCACAGCGCGGTCTGGCCGTGCCGCGCCAGCGCCCACACCGCCGCCACGTTGCACAGCGGCACCGTGCAGCCGACGATCACCGCCATCAGCGCCAGCCCCTCGGAGCCGCCCAGGCGCGAGGCCAGCGCCAGCCCGATATAGGAATTGAAGCGGAACGCGGTCTGCAGGCCCGAGGCAAAGCTCAGCGCGTCCGGGCGCAACACCCATTTGACGGCGTAGCCGCCGGCCATGCCGGTGGCCATCACCAGCAGCGCCAGCCCCAGCATGGCCGAGGTCGACGAGAAATCCAGCACCGCGGTATTGGTCGACTGCAGCAGCAGCGCCGGGAACAGCACGAAGTAGACCAGGCGTTCCACGCCGCCCCAGAAGGCACGGTCGAACGGGGTATAGCGCACCAGCAGCCAGCCGATGAGGATCAGGCTGAAGTCCGGGACCAGCAGGAGAGCAGAAGACATTTATCGTTGTTGTAGTGGCGGTGGCATGACGCGGCAGCTGCCCTGCGGGCCGTCGCGCGGGATTGCAGCGGCGGTGGCGGGGGGGTAGATAACGGCAAAAAACCGGAATGTGCAGACTAGGGCAGATACGGATAGGTATTTTTCCAGATTTAGGCCAGCATGGCATGCCAAGTTGTACGCCTGCCGCCATGTTGTCCCGCACCCGGTCCGCGCCGCCGCGCCCGGACACCCACCTCCGAGCCCCCTTCCGCCCTGGTTTGCACCCGGGCCGCTGCCTGCGCCTGGCCGCCGTGCTGGTGGCGCTGTGCGCCGCCACGGCCGCGGGCGCCGTGCCCGTGCCGGCGCGCTCGGTGGAGGTCGAAGGGATACGTTTTGACGATGCGGCGCGCGTGGGCGGCAAGGAACTGCAGCTCAACGGCACCGCCCTGCGCGCAGGCTTCCTGGCCAAGGGCTACGTGGCCGCCCTGTACCTGCAGGAGAAAGCCCGCAACGCGGCCCTAGTGCTGGGCACGCCCGGCACCAAGCGGCTGCAGTTGCGCATGCTGCGCGAGGCCGAACCGCCGGCCCTCATGCGCGCCATCCGCCAGGGCATCCGCAACAACCACAGCGAGCAGCAGATGCAGGAACTGGCCGCGCGGCTGGTACAGTTCGAGCGCACCCTGGGCGAGGTCGGCACCGCGCACAAGGGCGACGTGATCAACCTGGATTTTTCCCCGCAGACGGGGACCGTCGTCGCCATCAACGGCACGCCTCGCGGCCGGCCGATCCCCGGCGAAGACTTCTACCAGGCCGTGCTGCGGGTCTTCCTGGGCGAGCGCCCGGTCGACGCCGAGGTCAAGCGCGGGCTGCTGGGCGGCTGACACAATTACGCTGCCGGCGCACGGCCCCACCTGTGGCACTGCGACGGTTTTTTTGCTTCCGGGCGGCACCCTGCCCGGATTTCCTGACGGGAGACATGATCTCATGCAAGCTGGCAAACTCGCACTGACCCTGGCCCTGGCCGCCGCCGCCACCACGGCGCAGGCACAGAGCTACCCCACCAAGCCGATCCGACTGATCATTCCGTTCGCACCCGGCGGCACTACCGACATCGTCGGCCGCGGCGCCGCGGACCAGATGAGCCGCATCCTGGGCCAGCCCGTGGTGGTGGAGAACCGCGCCGGCGGGGGCGGTTCGATCGGTGCCGACGCGATCGCCAAGGCCGCGCCGGACGGCTACACCATCGGCATCTCCACGGTCTCGACCATGGCCGTGAACCCGGCCTGCAACCCCAAGCTGTCGTACGACCCGATCAAGGACTTCAAGCCCATCACCAACCTGGCCAACGTGGCCAACGTGATCGCCGTGAACCCGAACTTCCCGGCCAAGGACTACAAGGAGTTCCTGGCCGTGCTGAAGGCCAACCCGGGCAAGTATTCGTACGCCTCGTCGGGCACCTGCGGCTTCGGCCACATGCTGGGCGAGCAGTTCAAGGTCTCGACCAAGACCTTCATGGTCCATATCCCGTACCGCGGCGCGGGCCCGGCGCTGAACGACGTGCTGGCCGGCCAGGTGCCGATCATGGTGGACAACCTGCCCTCTTCGATCCCCTACATCAAGGCGGGCAAGCTGCGCCCGATCGTGGTGGCCTGGAACAAGCGCCTGGAATCCATGCCCAACGTGCCGACCTTCGGCGAAATGGGCCTGAAGGAGCCGAACGACCCGGCCTGGTACGGCCTGGTGGCACCGGCCGGCACGCCTGACGACGTCATCAAGAAGCTCAACGAAGCCGCCGTCAAGGCCCTGCAGGACAAGGACTTCCAGCAGCGCCTGCGCACCGCCGGCGCCGAGCCGTCGGGCAACACGCCGGCGCAGCATGCGGCCGAGATCAAGAAGGAATTCGACAAGATGAAGAATCTTGTGAAGGTGCAGAACATCAAGCTGGAGCAATGATCCGGCCGGTGTGACGCCACCCGCAAAGGGCCGCCGCGAGGCGGCCCTTTTTTCTTGCCCGCGCCAAAAAGCACTAAAATCCAGCATTCGCCCCAGCCTGACCGCCATGCCCGCCACCTATGACGCCATCCTCCCCGCCCCGTTCGGCAAGATCGGGGTGCGCACGGACGGCGCGCGCATCCGGGCCATCGTGTACCTTCCCGAGCACGTCGAGGCACGCGCCCCTGTTGACGCCCTGACGCAGCAGCTGGCGGCACAGCTGGAGGCCTACTATGCCAATCCCGACGCCGTCTTCGACCTGCCGCTGGCCCCGGCCGGCAGCGACTTCCAGCAGCGCGTGTGGCAGGCCATCAGCGCGGTGCCGCGCGGCGCGGTGACCACTTATGGCACCATCGCCGAGGCCATCGGCGCGATGCCGCGCGCGGTGGGCCAGGCCTGCGGGCAGAACCCGTTCCCGATCGTGATCCCCTGCCATCGCGTGGTTTCGGCGCGCGGCATCGGCGGGTTCTCGCACCATGCCGAAGACGGCTTCTACCTCGACGTCAAACGCTGGCTGCTGCGCCATGAGGGCGCCATGCTGATATGACCGGCGCGGCCCAGGCACCTGACATCGCCGCCGCGCCCAGCGACGCCGACGTGGCGCTGGTCAGCCGCTTCTGCGACGCGCTGTGGCTGGAAGACGGCCTCTCGCGCAATACCATCGATGCCTACCGGCGCGACCTGACGCTGCTCGCGCGCTGGCTGCAGCATGAGCACCGCGGCGAGTTGCCGGGCGCGGACGACGGCGCGCTGTCGGCCTACTTCAACGCGCGCCACACGCAGACCCGCGCCTCGTCGGCCAACCGGCGCCTGGCGGTGTTCCGCCGCTTCTACCAGTGGGCGCTGCGCGAACACCTGGTCGAAGCCGACCCCTGCCTGCTGCTGCGCCCCGCTAAGCAGCCGCCGCGCTACCCCAAGACCCTGACCGAGGCTCAGGTCGACGCGCTGCTCGAAGCGCCCGACACCGACACGCCGCTGGGGCTGCGCGACCGCACCATGCTCGAGCTGATGTACGCCAGCGGGCTGCGCGTGTCGGAGCTCACGCAGATGAAGACCATCGAGATCGGCCTGAACGAGGGCGTGGCGCGCGTGGTCGGCGGCAAGGGCGACAAGGAGCGGCTGGTGCCGTTCGGCCAGCAGGCCGGCGACTGGCTGCGCCGCTACCTGGCGAGCGCGCGCCCCGCGCTGCTGGCCGGGCGCGCCTGCGACGCGCTCTTTGTCACGCAGCGCGGCGAAGGCATGACGCGGCAGGCGTTCTGGCACCTGATCAAGCGCCATGCGCGCGATGCCGGCGTGCACGCGCCGCTGTCGCCGCACACATTGCGGCACGCCTTTGCCACGCACCTGCTGAACCACGGCGCCGACCTGCGCGTGGTGCAGCTGCTGCTGGGCCACGCCGATATTTCCACCACCCAGATCTATACGCACGTCGCCCGCGAACGCCTGCGCGAGCTGCACCAGCAGCACCATCCGCGCGGCTGAGCAAGCGGGCGGCGACCACTGTCATGAGCAAGACCAGGCACGTATCAGAAACCCCTGCCACGCAGTACCTGCGCAAGCATGGCGTCGCCTTCGGCGAGCATCCGTATGACTATGTCGAGCACGGCGGCACCGGCGAATCGGCGCGCCAGCTGGGCGTTCCCGAGCACGACGTGATCAAGACCCTGATCATGGAAGACGAGCGCGCGCAGCCGCTGGTGGTGCTGATGCACGGCGACTGCTCGGTCTCCACCAAGAACCTGGCGCGCCAGGCCGGCCGCAAGAGCGTGCAGCCGTGCAAGCCCGAGGTGGCGCAGCGCCACAGCGGCTACATGGTGGGCGGCACCTCGCCCTTCGGCACGCGCAAGCGCATGCCGGTCTACGTCGAATCGACCGTGCTGGAGCTGGCGCGCATCTATATCAACGGCGGGCGCCGCGGCTACCTGGTCAGCGTGGACCCGAAGCTGCTGCCCATGCTGGTGGACGCCCAGCCGGTGCAATGCGCACTGCCTGACTGAGAGCCCCCGCGCAAACCGAGGGGAGCCTCGATGCCAATCCGGGAAGTCACGGACGTAGCGAGGCCCCTGCCGCGCTACAATCGCGCCAGCCTGAAAACACCCCACTACACATGGCCAATCTGCTTTTCGCCCTTGCCGCCTACCTGATCGGCTCCGTTTCCTTCGCTGTGGTCGTCAGCAAGCTGATGGGGCTGCCGGACCCGCACTCCTATGGCTCCGGCAATCCCGGCGCCACCAACGTGCTGCGCACCGGCAACAAGAAGGCCGCCATCCTGACGCTGATCGGCGATGCCCTGAAGGGCTGGCTGGCGGTATGGCTGGCGGCGCGCTTCGGGCCGGCCTACGGGCTGAATGAAACCGGCCTGGCCATGGTGGCGCTGGCGGTTTTCCTGGGGCACCTGTTCCCGGTGTACCACCGCTTCGCCGGCGGCAAGGGCGTGGCCACCGCGGCCGGCATCCTGCTGGCCATCGACCCGATCCTGGGCCTGGGCACGCTGGCCACCTGGCTGATCATCGCGTTCTTCTTCCGCTACTCGTCGCTGGCGGCACTGGTGGCGGCGATCTTCGCGCCGTTCTTCCATGTGCTGATGAACGGCGTGGATGTGATGACGGGGGCGATCTTCGTGATCAGCGTGCTGCTGATCGCGCGGCACCGGCAGAATATTGCCAAGCTGCTGGCCGGGAAGGAAAGCCGGATCGGCGAGAAGAAGAAGGTCTGAAAACGGCCTGAGGCAGCCCTGACGCCGGCTCAGGCCTCGGCTGCCCCGAACAGCATCTCCACCCGGAAGCCGCCGCCGTCGGCATTCACCAGGTTCAGCTTCCCACCCGCCTGCCGCACCAGCCGGTCCACGATCGCCAGCCCCAGCCCAGAATGCGCATTGCCGCCCCGAGCCGGGTCCAGCCGCACAAAGGGCAGCGTGGCGCGCTCCTTGTCATCCTCGGGAATGCCGGCGCCCTGGTCCTCCACCACCAGCAGGAAACCCTCCGGCGTGCGCGCGGTCGCGATGCACACCGGCGGCTTGCCATAGGCGTAGGCATTGTCGACCAGGTTGCCGACGATGCGGTCCAGCTGCGTGGCGATCATGCGGAAGCCCTCGCCCGCGCCCAGCGACAGCACCACCTGGCGCTCCTGCTCGGCCAGCGACGCGGCCAGCTCATTGACGCGCCGGTCCACCGGCACCGGCCGCGCGGTCGACTCGCTGGTCTGCGCGAAGCTCAGGAACTGTTCGACGATGGCCGACATGGACTCCACGTCGCGCGTCACCCCCGCGGCGGCCTTGGGATCGGCCAGCATCTCGGCGCGCAGGCGCAGCCGCGCCAGCGGTGTCTTCAGGTCATGCGCGATGCCGGCCAGCATGGTGTTGCGCTCCTGGTCGATGCGCGCCAAGTCGGCCACCATGCGGTTGAAACGCTCGATCAGCTGGCGCAGCTCATGCGGGCCGCGCTCGCGCAGCGGCGGCACGGCGTGCTGGCGCGACAGCAGCTCTGCCGCATTGGCCATGTCGCGCACCGGCCGCTGGATCTGCCAGGCGATCAGCACGGCAAAGATGATTGCCACGCCCACCACCAGCATCACGCCAGGCACCAGCCGGTTGTCGGGCGGCGGATTGTGGACCCACAGGATCGGCATGGCGATCCAGCGGGCGCGGCTGGGCAGCTTGATCCAGATGCGCGGCGTGGTTTCGTCCTCCAACCGGATCTCGGTGCCCTGCGGCAGCCTGCCGATGAACTGCTCGACCAGCCGGCGCGAGCGCCCGCCCTTGGGCACGACGGCATGCTCTTCGGCGTCGGCCGAGTTGGCCGTCTCCACCAGGCTGGGCAGCTTCGCCGGCGGACGCGCGTCGAGCGCGCGCTCGATGCTGTCGAGCTGGAACAGCATCTGCTCGACGGAATAGTCCACCTGCTGCTGGCGGCGGTCCATGCGCAGGATGGCGAGCCATGAGAAATGGCTGATCACAAGCACGGCGGCAATCAGCAGCGCAATGCGGCCGAACAGGGTGTCGATACGTCGCAACTTCATCGGAAAGCAGGATCTGGTGGCGAGCGGCGCCAGGGGGCGGGCGCCGCGGCCATTATTCGGGGAGCCCCGCGGACATCTCTTCCGCTTCGTCGGGCACGAAGGTATAGCCGCGTCCGCGCACGGTCTGGATATAGCGCGGGCGCTGCGCGTCTTCATCGAGCAGCCGGCGCAGGCGCCAGATCTGCACGTCGATGCCGCGGTCGCTGATGCCGCTGGCGCTGCCATACATCAGCTCGACGATGCGCTCGCGCGACAGCACTTCGAGCGGATGCATCAGCAGCAGCTTGAGCAGCGCAAACTCGGTATCGCTGATCGACAGCGTCTGGCCGGCACGGCTCAGCGTGCGCTGGCGGAAATTGACGCGGAACGGGCCGAAGGCGACCGATTCGCGGTCCTCGGGTGCGGCCGCGGGGCGCGCCAGCTTGCGGCGCAGCACGGCGTTAATACGTGCCAGCAGTTCGCGCGGCGAAAACGGCTTGCCAAGGTAGTCGTCGGCGCCAATCTCAAGCCCGACGATGCGGTCGATCTCGTCGCTGCGGGCCGTGAGCAGGATCACCGGGATATCGTCGTTCTTGGCGCGCAGGTTGCGCAGCGCGGTCAAGCCGTCGACCTTGGGCATCATCAGGTCCAGCACGATCAGCGCCGGCCGCTCGCGCTCCAGGCGCGCCTGCAGGCCGTCGCCGTCATGCATCACCGAGACGGCAAAGCCCTGCTGGGTCAGGTATTCGCGCAGCAGGTCGCGAAGTTCGGGATCGTCGTCGACGACGAGGATCTGGGTAGGCTGGTTCGTTCGCATAGGCACATGATAGTCAGCCCCGGCGTCACACATGCCGGTTTGGCCGGGCGGTTTTGTTTCCGGAGGTTACACCCGGGGCGCTGGTAATCCGCTGTAATAAAAGCGCCGGGCGCCGAAATACGGGCGTCCGGGCCCGCACATTATCCTTGCGGCATGACGTGCCACCGGCGCCGCCGCATTGCGCGCCACACGGCACTTGCCGGCCTGCCGGCCACCCAGCGGCGTGCCCTTCCACGCGGCGGGCCGGCGCCCGTGGCGTTGCGGCATACTGCTGCATCGTCACTTGCCAGACCGAACATTGCCGGCGCGCCGCGCGCGCCGCCCCCAGGATTTGCGGACATGTCCAACCCCGAACAAGGCCAGCCTACTCCCTCCCCGACCCCGTCTTCGCGTCCGCCCGAGGGCACTCCGCCGCGGCGCACCGGCCGGCGTCGCCTGACCGCAGGCGTGCTGGTGCTGCTGCTCGCGGGGGGCGCCTGGTACTGGTATGCCCATCGCGGCCAGGCGCCGCAGGAGGCGACCGGGGCGGCAGGCGCGCAGCGGGG
>NZ_JFJW01000149.1:0-1015 GCF_000611125.1 Cupriavidus sp. SK-4 | reverse complement strand
AGCGGGGCGCCAGCGGTCCGGGCGCGCGGGGTGGCGCCGGTGGCCCCGGCATGCCGCGCTCGCCCGTGGTGGTCGCCACCGTGGCCAAGCGCGATATGGATGTGGTGCTCAACGGCCTCGGCAACGTCACGCCAGTTTCCAACGTGACCGTGCGCGCCCAGGTGTCCGGTCCGCTGCTGAAGGTGCTGTACAAGGAAGGCCAGATGGTCAAGGCCGGCGACGTGCTGGCCGAAATCGACCCGCGCCCGTTCCAGGCGGCGCTGGACCAGGCCGCGGGCCAGCTGGCGCGCGACCAGGCACTGCTGCAGAACGCCAGGCTCGACCAGCAGCGCTACCGCACACTGCTGGGCCAGGACTCGATTTCCAAGCAGCAGGTCGATACCCAGGACGCGCTGGTGCGCCAGTACGAGGGCGTGGTCAAGACCGACCAGGGCAATGTCGCCAATGCACGCCTGCAGCTTGGCTACACCAGGATCGTGGCGCCGGTGTCGGGCCGCATCGGCCTGCGCCAGGTCGACCCGGGCAATATCGTCAATACCGGCGACACCAACGGCATCGCGCTGATCACGCAGATCCAGCCCATCGCCGTGATGTACACCATCCCCGAAGACAACCTGCCGTCGGTGCTGAAGAAGCTCAACGCCGGCGAAGAGCTGCCGGTGCAGGCATGGGACCGCCAGGTGCGCAACCAGCTCGGCGAAGGCACGCTGCTGACCACCGACAACCAGATCGACACCACCACCGGCACGGTCAAGCTCAAGGCGGTCTTCCCCAACGCCGACGGCATGCTGTTCCCCAACCAGTTCGTCAACGTGCGCACGCGCGTCGATACGCTCAAGGACGCCACCGTGATCCCAGTGGCGGCGATCCAGCGCGGCCAGCAAGGTACCTTCGTCTACACCGTGGATGACAGCAGCAAGGTCAAGGTGCAGGTGGTCACGCTGGGCCCGGGTGACGGCAGCCGCAACGCGGTGCTCAAGGGCCTGGAGCCCGGCCAGCGCGTGGTGGTGGACGG
>NZ_JFJW01000148.1:28985-33727 GCF_000611125.1 Cupriavidus sp. SK-4 | reverse complement strand
GGGCGCCACCGCCATGTCGTGCACGAACCAGGTGAGGGCGTCCGGCCCGGCGCCATGGCGCCAGCCATGGTCGAGCACGCCGTCCAGCGGCGGCAGGGTGGCTTCGGGCCAGGCGTGGGTAAAGAGGTAGGCGGCGAGCGCGCCGGGATGTCCGGGATCGTCCGCGACCCAGCAGGTGGCGGGGGACAGCGCCAGCCGGCTTGCCAGCGCGGCCTGGCTCTCCAGCAGGACTTCGGTATAGCAGCTGGCTTGCACCGCCAGCACGGCCGGTAGGTCGGCGGTGACCATGGGCCGCAGGGTGTAAATCGTCATCGGCCGATTATAGCCGGCGAGGTCCGTGCGTCCTGGCCGCGATGGCGCGTTTGGCAAGGCCTGGCGGGGCCTTCAGGGTTCTCCCGGCTATGGTTTACGTGTCTGTGGTGGCCTGGGTAATGTCCTTACAATTTTCAAAAAACAACTAACGGAAACTGCCTCGCAAATCCTTTTTCCCCAGAACCAGCTTGCCGCCTCCTCAGGAGACCGGCCGGAGGAAATTGATGCCCGAAGTGCGCAATTTGTCGCGGCTTTGGCGAGGTAAAGCGAAGTTCGCGCCGCGCCCCCCAATGGGCGCAGTCCGGCGCTGGCTCCGGTCTTTCCTGTGCCTGTATGCCCTGGGGTGTGCCACGCTGGCGCTTGCGGTGCCAGCCATGCCGGCACATGCCGGGACCCAGCAGCTCGCCCGCAGCATGTCGTTCCCCGACCGCCCGATGCGCCTGATCGTGCCGTTCCCGGCCGGCGGCGTTGCCGATGCGGTGGCGCGCATGCTGGCCGAGCGCCTCTCCGTCCGGCTGGGCGTGCCGGTGGAGGTCGACAACCGGCCCGGCGCCGCCGGCACCATCGCCGGCGACGTGGTCGCCAAGGCCAGCTCCGATGGCCACACCCTGTTGTTGCACCAGGCCAATATGCTGATCCAGCCCGGACTGGAGCCGGTACCGTACGACGTCGTGCGCGATTTCACGCCCGTGGCGCGCGTGGCCACCACGCCGCTGTTCCTGGTGATCGATGCCCGGCTGCCCATGCGCACGCCGGAGCAATGGATGACCGCGGTCAAGTCGAACCCCGGCTCCTACAGTTATGGCTACGGCCAGCCGGGCAGCCCCTCCCACCTGTACGCCGAGTACGCCGTGCGCGGCATCCGCAGCGGCGTGCCGCTGGTCACCGCCAAGGGCGAGGCCGCCGTGGTCCAGGAGATGCTGGCCGGCCGCGTCAGTGCCTGTTTCTGTTCGTTTGCCGCGGTCCAGGGCCAGGTCAGGAGCGGCGGGCTGCGCCTGCTCGGGGTGACGGGCGTGGCCCGCTCGCCGCTGGCGCCGCTGGTGCCGACGCTGCAGGAGTCGGGGCTGGAAGGCTATGCCGCGGCCGCCTGGTTTGGCGTGATGGCGCCGGCCAAGACGCCGCGTGCGATCGTCGCCAGGCTGGCGGTCGAGCTCGACGCCGTCATGTCCGAGCGCGAGGTGCGTTCGCGCCTGCAGGCAGCGGGGGTCACGCCGCTGCGCGACTCGCCGGAGGCGTTTGCCACCGCGATCCGCTCGGAATCTATCCAATGGCAGGTGATCCTGAAGGACGTCCAGCCGATACAGGAGCCTTGAGCAGCAAAGGGATGGGCAGGTTTGGGGGGCTAGGGCAAGTCTGAGAGACTCCCCCGGCGGGGGCATGTGGCGCGGGGCACACGGGCGCCAGCAGGGCTAGGTAGTACACCTTATAATGCGCGACTGTCCTGACCGGTGCCAACGTGACCGATTCTGCTCAAAACCTCGTCGAACTGACTGCGGTGGACTTCGCCTATGCGGACCACGGCAAGCCGATCCTGTCCGGCCTGACCATGCATTTCCCGCGCGGCAAGGTGATTGCGGTGATGGGCGGTTCGGGTTGCGGCAAGACGACGGTGCTGCGGCTGATCGGCGGCCAGGTCCGCCCGCAGGCGGGCACGGTCAGCTTTGCCGGCACCGATATCCACACGCTGGATACCCGCGGCCTGTACGCGGTGCGCCGCCAGATGGGCATGCTGTTCCAGTTCGGCGCGCTGTTTACCGACCTGTCGGTGTTCGACAATGTGGCGTTCCCGCTGCGCGAGCACACCGACCTGCCCGACTCGATGATCCGCGACCTGGTGCTGATGAAGCTCAACGCGGTCGGCCTGCGCGGCGCGCGCGACCTGATGCCGGCGCAGATCTCGGGCGGCATGGCGCGGCGCGTGGCGCTGGCGCGCGCGATTGCGCTGGACCCGGCGCTGCTGATGTATGACGAGCCCTTCGCCGGGCTGGACCCGATCTCGCTCGGGCTGACCGCACGGCTGATCCGCAGCCTGAACGACGCGCTGGGCGCCACCACGATCATCGTCTCGCACGACGTGCACGAGACCTTCCAGATCGCCGACTACGTCTATTTCATCGCCGACGGCCGCATCGTCGCGCAGGGTGAGCCCGAGGCGCTGCGCGCCTCCACCGACCCGTTCGTGCACCAGTTCGTCAATGCCGAGGCCGACGGCCCGGTGCCGTTCCACTACGCCGGACCTTCGCTGGCCGAGGATTTCGCCGGGGGGGCGCGGTGACGGACTTCTTTACCACCATCGGCGCGGCCGTGCGCCGCAGCGTGTCGGGGCTGGGCCGCGCCACGCGCATGTTCCTGACGCTGCTGGGCCTGTCGCCGGCGCTGCTGCGCCGCTTCCGGCTGGTGACCGACCAGGTCTTCTTTGTCGGCAACCTGTCGCTGGTGATCATCGCGGTGTCGGGCCTGTTCGTGGGCTTCGTGCTTGGCCTGCAGGGCTACTACACGCTGAACCGCTACGGATCCGAGCAGGCGCTGGGGCTGCTGGTGGCGTTGTCGCTGGTGCGCGAGCTAGGCCCGGTGGTGACCGCGCTGCTGTTCGCCGGCCGCGCCGGCACCTCGCTGACTGCCGAGATCGGCCTGATGAAAGCGGGCGAGCAACTGACGGCCATGGAAATGATGGCGGTGAACCCGCTGCAGCGCGTGATCGCGCCGCGCTTCTGGGCAGGCGTGATCGCCATGCCGGTGCTGGCGGCGATCTTCAGCGCGGTAGGCATCCTGGGTGGCTACATCGTGGGCGTGCAGTTGATCGGCGTTGACGCCGGCGCCTTCTGGTCGCAGATGCAGGGCGGTGTCGACGTGCGCGCCGATGTGCTCAATGGCGTGATCAAGAGCTTTATTTTTGGCATTGCCGTGACGTTTATTGCCCTGTACCAGGGCTTCGAGGCCAAGCCAACGCCGGAAGGCGTCTCGCGCGCGACCACCCGTACCGTGGTGATCGCATCGCTGGCCGTGCTGGGGCTGGATTTCCTGCTTACCGCGCTGATGTTCAGCAAATGACGCGGCCTGATAAACGAAAACACAAACAAAAACACAAACAACTAGTCAGCCACAAGACACTACGGGGTTGAAGAAAGAGATTCCAATGAAAAAGAACGCACTCGATTTCTGGGTGGGGTTGTTCGTCGCGGCGGGGTTCGTCGCCGTGCTGTTCCTGGCCCTCAAGGCGGGGAACATGAGCGCCTTTTCCTTCCAGGACACTTACAGCGTGCAGGCGCGCTTTGACAATATCGGCGGACTCAAGCCGCGCGCGCCGGTCAAGAGCGCGGGCGTGGTGGTCGGCCGCGTGGCGGCGATCCGCTTCGACGACAAGACCTACCAGGCCACCGTCGAGATGAGCCTGGAGAAGCGCTACCAGTTCCCCAAGGACACCTCGGCCAAGATCCTGACATCCGGACTGCTCGGCGAGCAGTACATCGGCCTTGAAGCCGGCGGCGACACCGCCATGCTGGCCGAAGGCGGGCGCATCACCATGACCCAGTCGGCCGTGGTGCTGGAAAACCTGATCGGCCAGTTCCTGTACAACAAGGCCGCAGATGCCGGCGGCGGTGCGTCCGCCGGTGCCAGCGCGCCGGCGCCGGCAGGGGACCTCAAATGAGCGCTGCCCCATCGTTCTGCAAGGGCCTGGCCGCGGTGGCTGCCGCGGCCGTGCTTGCCGGTTGCGCCACTGGCCCCACCGCCAACCCGAAAGACCCGCTGGAGCCGTTCAATCGCGAAGTCGCGAAGATCAACGAGGACTTCGACAAGGGCATCCTGCGCCCGGTGGCCCAGGTCTATGCCGACTACATGCCCACGCCGGTGCAGCGCGCGGTGGAGAACTTCTTCTCCAACGTGAGCGATGTCTACTCGGCCGCGAACAACCTGCTGCAGGGCAAGCCCACCCGTGCCGCCGAGGACACCATGCGCGTGGCCATGAACACCGTGCTGGGGATCGGCGGCCTGATCGACATCGCCACCCCGGCCGGCCTGCCCAAGTACAAGGAAGACTTCGGCCAGACGCTGGGCGTGTGGGGCGTGCCGCCCGGGCCGTACCTGGTGCTGCCGCTCTTCGGGCCGAGCACGGTGCGCGACACCGGCGGCATGCTGGTGGACCGCAGTTTCGACCCGTCGGCCTATCTCTATCCGGTATCGCTGCGCAATTCGCTGACCGGCGTGCGCATCGTTGCCGGCCGGGCGCAGCTGCTCGGCGCCAGCAACCTGCTGGAGCAGGCGGCGCTGGACAAGTACTCGTTCCTGCGCGATTCCTACCTGCAGCGGCGCCAGTACCTGGTCTACGACGGCAATCCGCCCGACGGCGACGAGGATGCAGACAGCGCCCCGGAGACCCCGGCGCGCCCTGAAGCCCCTGCCGGGACCGAAGGTGAAAAGCCCGCCACGCA
>NZ_JFJW01000148.1:12028-28959 GCF_000611125.1 Cupriavidus sp. SK-4 | reverse complement strand
GCACCCCCGGCGCCCGCCGCGCCGCCGGCCGACGCCTCGGCCCCGGCCGCCACCCCGGCGCAGCCTGCGCAGACGCCGTCGGGCGACCTGCAGCCTGAGAGCCAGAGCCTGCCGATACCGCCCATGGATCCGATGCAGCGGATCGTGCCGGGTGTCCGTATCCGCTGACCCTGCGTGGCGCGGGCGGCTCCAGGGCCCGCGCCAGGCTGTGAATGCTCTGTGAGGGCTGAAACAATTTGTTTATAAGTAGCGGAAGAGGCGCTTGCGGGGGCAACCACCGCTCCGCGCTTATGTTCCAATCACCGCAAGGCCGCGCGCCAGCCATGGCGCGCGGCCAGTTCGCCCTCGGCGAAAAACGTCTTTGATAAAGAAGGAAAATCCATGATAAAGCGACTGTTGGTCCCCTTCCTTACGGTAGTTGCCTTCGCAGGCACGGCGCACGCCCAGGTGGCGGCCCAGGACGCGGCCACCCCGGACGGGCTGGTAAAGGCCGTGGTCAACGACGTGATGACGACTGTCAAGGCCGACAAGGACATGCAGGCCGGCAATATCGCCAAGATCACCGCGCTGGTCGAGCAGAAGATCATCCCCAACGCCAACTTCCAGAAGACCACGCAGATCGCCATGGGCCGCAACTGGTCCAAGGCCACGCCCGAGCAGCAGAAGCAGATCACCGAGGAGTTCAAGACCCTGCTGATCCGCACCTATGCCGGCGCCATCGCCCAGATCCGCGACCAGACCGTGCAGTACCGCCCGTACCGCGGCACGGCTGACGATACCGATGCCACCATCCGCACCCAGGTCGTCAACAAGGGCGAGCCGATCCAGATGGACTACCGACTGGAAAAGACCGCCCAGGGCTGGAAGGTCTATGACATCAACGTGCTGGGCGCCTGGCTGACCGAAGCCTACAAGGGCAGCTTCAACACCATCGTTGGCCAGCAGGGCGTCGAGGGCGTGATCAAGACGCTGCAGGACCGCAACCGCCAGCTGGCCAGCGCCAAGAGCTGAGGCGCGTGCCCAACGGTGCGCCGCTGCAATGCAGCACGGCGCACCGATCTGCTCTACAATGGCCGTTCGCGGCACAGACTCCCGCCCGACGTGCGGGAGTCGTCGTTTTTTGCCACCGTATTCAAGCTACCGATCCCCAGTCCACGCATCCCATGCTCTCGCTAGGTACCTCGCTGACCAACCAGAACGCCGCCGCCGTGCTGCGTGACGGGCTGGCGCGCCTGGCGCAGGGCGAGGTGCAGGTCGACTGCACCGGCCTGGCGCAGGTGGATTCCTCCGCGGTCGCCGTGCTGCTTGCATGGAACCGCGCCGCCGCCGCGCGCAACCAGGCGCTGTCGCTGCTCGGCGTTCTGCCGCAGCTGTCGCAGCTGGCCAGCCTGTACGGCGTGGACGGCCTGCTGGGCCTGGCCCCCGCGGCCGCACCGCAGGGGCACCACCACCGACATTGATCCGGCATCGCCGGTCGCCAGCACGGCGGCCGCCCGCGATGCCGCGGCGACGGCCCTGCGCGGTCGCCGAGCCCCTGGGGGCGGATCAAGCGGGACCCTCCCCGCATCCCCTATAATTCCGGGTTGTTCGCCCATCCCCCCGCCTGTTACCGGTTCATGCCACGCCGGGCCAGGAAGTCCGGGCACGCAGTTGCTCCCCAATTCCCGGCGGCCGGCCCCGAAAATGCCGAATCCGCCACAAACAATCGGCCATGAAAGCCATTGAAATCCACGACGTTCGCAAGCGCTACCGCAACCTGCAGGCGCTCAAGGGCGTCAGCTTCACCGTCGAACGCGGCGAATTCTTCGGCCTGCTCGGGCCGAACGGCGCCGGCAAGACCACGCTGATCTCGATCCTCGCCGGCCTGAACCGCGCCGATTCCGGCCGCGTCAGTGTGCTTGGTCACGATGTCGTCGCCGACTACCGGATGGCCCGGCGTATGCTGGGCGTGGTGCCGCAGGAGCTGGTGTTCGATCCGTTCTTCACGGTGCGCGAGACGCTGCGGCTGCAGTCGGGCTACTTTGGCCTGACCCGCAACGACGACTGGATCGACGAGATCATGGCCAACCTGGACCTGACCGGGAAAGCCGACGCCAATATGCGCCAGCTCTCTGGCGGCATGAAGCGGCGCGTGCTGGTGGCGCAGGCGCTGGTGCACCGCCCGCCGGTGATCGTGCTGGACGAGCCCACCGCCGGTGTGGACGTGGAACTGCGCCAGACGCTGTGGAAATTCATCTCGCGCCTGAACCGGGAAGGGCACACCATCATCCTGACCACGCACTACCTGGAAGAAGCCGAGGCCCTGTGCGACCGCATCGCCATGCTCAAGTTCGGCGAAGTGGTGACGCTGGACCGCACCAGCAACCTGCTGACGCAGTTTGCCGGCCTGCAGCTGGTGCTGACCTTTGCGCGCGGCAGTCTGCCGCCGGCGCTGGAGCCGCTGCGCATGCCGGACAACCCCGGCGAGCGCGCGGTGCGCCTGCGGTTGTCGGGCTACCAGGCAGTGGAGCCGATCCTGGCCGCCTGCCGCGAAGCGGGCTGTGACATTGAAGACATGGAAATCAACAAGGCCGACCTCGAGGACGTATTTGTGCAGATCATGCGCCGCGAGGGGCATATGCCCGGTGCGCTGCCCGATCCGGCGATGGAGGCCGCGGCATGAAGCAGCCTGGCGATATCGAGGTCCTGGACGACACCGGCCTTGGGCCGATGGCCGTGGGCGGCCTGGTGGGTTTCCGCACCCTGCTGTACAAGGAAGTGCTGCGTTTCTGGAAGGTGAGCTTCCAGACCGTCGCCGCGCCGGTGCTGACCGCGGTGCTGTACCTGCTGATCTTTGGCCATGTGCTGGAAGACCGGGTCAAGGTCTATGACCAGATCAGCTACACCGCCTTCCTGGTGCCCGGCCTGGTGATGATGAGCGTGCTGCAGAACGCGTTTGCCAACAGCTCGTCATCGCTGATCCAGTCCAAGATCACCGGCAACCTGGTGTTCGTGCTGCTGCCGCCCTTGTCGCACTGGGAGATGTTCGGCGCCTATGTGGTGGCCTCGGTGATCCGCGGGCTGACCGTGGGCCTGGGCGTGCTGCTGGTGACGGCGTGGTTTGCCAACCTGCATTTCGCCTATGTGGGCTGGATCCTCGCCTTTGCACTGCTGGGTGCGGGCATCCTCGGCACGCTGGGCCTGATCGCCGGCATCTGGGCCGAGAAATTCGACCAGCTGGCCGCGTTCCAGAACTTCCTGATCATGCCGGCGACCTTCCTGTCCGGCGTGTTCTATTCGATCCATTCGCTGCCCGCCTTCTGGCAGGCGGTGTCCCATGCCAATCCGTTCTTCTACATGATCGACGGCTTCCGCTATGGCTTCTTCGGCGTCTCGGACGTGTCGCCGCTGTTCAGCCTGGCAGTGGTCGGATCGGCGTTCGTGGTGCTGGCCGCGCTGGCGCTGCGCTTGCTGAAGTCCGGATACAAGCTGCGCCACTGAACTGTGGCCGGCCATACTGAATCACGCTGAAGAGAACCCCATGCTGCCTACACCGGAACAAGTCAGGGATTACATTGCCCAAGGACTGCCCTGCGAACATCTGCAAGTCGAGGGCGATGGCCAGCACTTCTTTGCCACCATCGTCAGCGCCGAATTTGAAGGCAAGCGGCTGATCCAGCGCCACCAGCGCGTCTATGCCGCGCTGGGCGACCGCATGCGTGCCGAGATCCACGCGCTGTCGATGAAGACGCTGACGCCTGCCGAGTGGCAGGCGGGCGACGGCAAGTAAGCCCGCCAATATGCGCCGCGCCACCCGCGCGGCCCCAGAACCATGACGCCGGGCGCGTGCCCGGCTCCAGACGACAGAACATGGACAAATTCCAGATCCACGGCAATGGCCCGCTGAAGGGCGAAATCCGCGTGTCGGGCGCCAAGAACGCCGCCCTGCCGATCCTGTGCGCGGGCCTGCTGACGGCGGATACCGTCTCGCTGGACAACGTGCCGAACCTGCAGGACGTGCGCACCACCCTCAAGCTGCTGCGCCAGATGGGCATGCAGGCCGAGCTGGATGGCGCCCGCGTGACCCTGAACGGCGCCGACGTCAACGTGCTCGAGGCCCCGTATGAGCTGGTCAAGACCATGCGCGCCTCGATCCTGGTGCTGGGCCCGCTGGTGGCCCGCTTCGGCGAGGCCCGCGTGTCGCTGCCCGGCGGCTGCGGCATCGGCGCGCGCCCGGTCGACCAGCACATCAAGGGCCTGCAGGCGATGGGCGCCGAGATCAGCATCGAACACGGCTTTATCCATGCCCGCGCCAAGCGCCTGAAGGGCGCGCGCGTGGTCACCGACATGATCACCGTGACCGGCACCGAGAACCTGCTGATGGCCGCCACGCTGGCCGAAGGCGAGACCGTGCTGGAAAACGCCGCGCGCGAGCCCGAGGTGACCGACCTGGCCAACCTGCTGGTCAAGATGGGCGCGAAGATCGAAGGCATCGGCACCGACCGCCTGGTAGTGCAGGGCGTTGAGCGCCTGCATGGCGCCAGCCACAGCGTGATCGCCGACCGCATCGAGGCCGGCACCTTCCTGTGCGCCGCCGCCGCGACGCTGGGCGACCTGGTGCTGCGCGGCGTGCAGCCGGACATCCTCGACACCGTGCTCGACAAGCTGCGCGAAGCCGGCGCAAAGCTCGAGACCGGCGCCGACTGGATCCGCCTGGCCATGCCGCAACGCGCAAAGGCCGTGAGTTTCCGCACCTCGGAATATCCGGCCTTCCCGACCGACATGCAGGCGCAGTTCATGGCGCTCAATGCCGTGGCCGAAGGCACCGCGCGCGTGACCGAGACCATCTTCGAAAACCGCTTCATGCACGTGCAGGAACTGAACCGCCTGGGCGCGGACATCGCGGTCGAAGGCAATACGGCGGTGGTCAACGGCGTGCCGCGCCTGTCGGGCGCCAACGTGATGGCGACCGACCTGCGCGCCTCGGCCAGCCTGGTGATCGCCGGCCTGGTGGCCGATGGCGAGACCGTGATCGAGCGCATCTACCACCTGGACCGCGGCTACGACCGCATGGAAGACAAGCTGTCGGCAGTGGGCGCGAAGATCCACCGCATTGCCTGAGGAAGTCCGATGAGCCCCACTTTCAACGCATCGCCCAACCAGCTGACGCTGGCGCTGTCCAAGGGTCGCATCTTCACCGAGACGCTGCCGCTGCTGGAAGCCGCCGGGATCCGCGTCACCGAGGACCCCGAGACCTCGCGCAAGCTGATCCTGCCGACCTCCGACCCGGCCGTGCGCGTGGTGATCGTGCGCGCCTCGGACGTGCCGACCTACGTCCAGTATGGCGCCGCCGATTTCGGCGTGGCCGGCAAGGACGTGCTGATGGAAAGCGGCATGGCCGGCCTGTACGCGCCGATCGACCTGAACATCGCGCGCTGCCGCATGTCGGTGGCGGTGCCGGCCGGGTTTGACTACGCCAACGCGGTGCGCCAGGGCGCGCGCCTGGCCGTGGCCACCAAGTACGTGCAGACCGCGCGCGAGCATTTTGCGAAAAAGGGCGTTCACGTCGACCTGATCAAGCTGTACGGTTCGATGGAACTGGGCCCGCTGGTGGGCCTGTCCGACGCCATCGTCGACCTGGTCAGCACTGGCAGCACGCTGCGCGCCAACAACCTGGTCGAAGTCGAAGAGATCGTGCAGATCTCGTCGCGGCTGGTGGTGAACCAGGCCGCGCTCAAACTCAAGCGCGAGCGGCTGGCGCCGATTCTCGACGCATTCGAACGAGCTTCGGCGGCGCTGGCGTAAGGCCACACCAGGCCCGCGCCGACTGAGAGGAAAGTAGTCATGAACGCAACCGAAATGGAAAACCTGCCGATCCGCCGGCTCGATTCCAGCAAGCCTGGCTTTGCCGAGGCGCTGCGCCAGGTGCTGGCCTTCGAGGCTGGCGAGGACGAGGCCATCGATCGCGCCGCGGCGCAGATCCTGGCTGACGTGAAGGCGCGCGGGGATGCCGCGGTGCTGGAATACACCAAGCGCTTCGACCGCGTGGAAGCGTCGTCGATGGGCGCGCTGGAGGTGTCGCAGCAGCAGCTCGAAGCCGCGCTCGAAGACCTCGAACCCAAGCGCCGCGCCGCGCTGGAGGCCGCCGCCGCGCGCGTGCGCGCCTACCACGAGAAGCAGAAGATCGAATGCGGCAGCCACAGCTGGGAATACACCGAGGCCGACGGCACCATGCTGGGCCAGAAGGTGACGCCGCTGGACCGCGTCGGCATCTACGTGCCGGGCGGCAAGGCCGCGTATCCGTCGTCGGTGCTGATGAACGCGATCCCGGCGCGCGTGGCGGGCGTGAAGGAAATCATCATGGTCGTGCCCACGCCGGGCGGCGTGCGCAATGAGCTGGTGCTGGCCGCCGCGCAGATCGCCGGCGTGGACCGCGTGTTCACCATCGGCGGCGCCCAGGCGATTGGCGCGCTGGCCTACGGCACGGCGACGCTGCCGCAGGTCGACAAGATCGTCGGCCCGGGCAATGCCTATGTGGCCGCGGCCAAGCGGCGCGTGTTCGGCACCGTCGGCATCGACATGATTGCCGGCCCGTCCGAGATCTTGGTGATCTGCGACGGCACCACCGACCCCGACTGGGTCGCGATGGACCTGTTCTCGCAGGCCGAGCACGACGAACTCGCGCAGTCGATCCTGCTGTGCCCGGACGCCGGCTATATCGCCCGCGTCGAAGCCAGCATCCAGCGCCAGCTCGGCACCATGCCGCGGCGCGAGGTGATTGCCGCGTCGATCTCCGGCCGTGGCGCGCTGATCAAGGTGCGCGACATGGAAGAGGCCTGCGAGATCGCCAACGCGATCGCACCCGAGCACCTGGAGATCTCCGCCGAGAACCCGCGCCAGTGGAGCGAGAAGATCCGCCACGCCGGCGCCATCTTCCTGGGTCCCTATACCAGCGAGTCGCTCGGCGATTACTGCGCGGGCCCGAACCACGTGCTGCCGACCTCGCGCACCGCGCGCTTCTCTTCGCCGCTGGGCGTCTATGACTTCCAGAAGCGTTCGAGCCTGATCGAAGTGAGCGAGGGCGGGGCGCAGATGCTCGGCCAGATCGCCGCCGAGCTGGCCTATGGCGAAGGCCTGCAGGCCCACGCCCGCAGCGCGGAATATCGTTTCACCAAACGCAGTTGATCCACTGAACCCAAGCAAGCCCAAACTGGAGTTTCCATGTCAGCCGTAGAGCCCTCCCTGATCGAACGCATCATCCGTGACGACGTGCGCGCCATGGGCGCCTACCACGTGCCGGACTCGCACGGTCTGGTCAAGCTCGACGCCATGGAGAACCCGTACCGGCTGCCGCCCGCGCTGCGCCAGGAACTGGCCGCGCGGCTGGGAGAAGTCGCGCTGAACCGCTACCCCGTGCCCAGCAGCGAGGCGCTGCGAGCCAAGCTGAAGGCCGTGATGCAGGTGCCCGCCGGCATGGACGTGCTGCTGGGCAACGGCTCGGACGAGATCATCAGCATGCTGGCGCTGGCCGCGGCCAGGCCCGGTGCGAAGGTGATGGCGCCGGTGCCGGGCTTTGTCATGTACGCGATGTCGGCGCAGTTTGCCGGCCTGCAGTTCGTGGGCGTGCCGCTGCGCGCCGACTTCACGCTGGACCGAGCCGCCATGCTGGCCGCGATGGCCGAGCAGCAGCCCGCCATCATCTACCTGGCCTACCCGAACAACCCCACCGGCAACCTGTTCGATGCCGCCGACATGGAGGCCATCGTCCGCGCCGCCCAGGGCGAGGTCTGCAACAGCCTGGTGGTGGTGGACGAGGCCTACCAGCCGTTCGCGCAGCACAGCTGGATGCCGCGCCTGACGGAGTTCGGCAACCTGCTGGTGATGCGCACCGTGTCCAAGCTGGGCCTGGCCGGCATCCGCCTGGGCTACCTGGCCGGCGCGCCGGAATGGCTGTCGCAGCTGGACAAGGTGCGCCCGCCCTACAACGTCAACGTGCTGACCGAGGCCGCCGCGCTGTTCGCGCTGGAACATGTGTCGGTGCTGGACGAGCAGGCCGCGCAACTGCGCGCCGAACGCGCCCGCGTGGCCGACGGCATTGCCGCGCAGGCCGGGGTCACGGTGTTCCCCAGCGCCGCCAACTTCCTGCTCGCGCGCGTGCCGGATGCCGCACAGACGTTCGACCGGCTGCTGGCGCGCAAGGTGTTAATCAAGAACGTGAGTAAAATGCACCCGTTGCTGGCCAATTGTCTGCGCGTCACGGTCAGCACCCCCGAAGAAAACGCGCAGTTCCTTGAGGCATTCGCAGCGTCGCTGCAGGATTAACACCATGCGTGTTGCAGAGGTCACCCGCAATACTTCGGAAACGCAAATTCGCGTTTCCCTGAATCTCGACGGCAGCGGCCGCCAGAAACTGGCGTCCGGCGTGCCGTTCCTTGACCACATGCTGGACCAGATCGCCCGGCATGGCATGTTCGACCTGGAGGTCGAAGCCACCGGCGACACGCATATCGACGACCACCACACGGTGGAAGACGTGGGCATCACGCTCGGCCAGGCGGTTGCCAGGGCCATCGGCGACAAGAAAGGCATCACCCGCTACGGCCACAGCTATGTGCCGTTGGACGAATGCCTGTCGCGCGTGGTGATCGACTTTTCCGGCCGCCCCGGCCTGGAATTCCACGTGCCGTTCACGCGTGCGCGCGTGGGCAGCTTCGACGTGGACCTGACCATCGAGTTCTTCCGCGGCTTCGTCAACCATGCGGGCGTGACCCTGCATATCGACAACCTGCGCGGCATCAATGCCCACCATCAGTGCGAAACCGTGTTCAAAGCCTTTGGCCGGGCACTGCGCATGGCGGTGGAGCTGGACCCGCGCGCGGCCAACACGATCCCGTCGACCAAGGGTACGCTCTGACCTTTCCACCACGGTAGGCGTGCCGGCTGGTTGCGGCGCCCGCTGACCTTCCAAGCCTGAACCTGGCCAGCGATGCTGGCGACCCGCAACCGATGGATACGCTCAAGTCGTTTATTTCGCTGCTGGCGCTGATCAACCCGATCGGGGCGATCCCGTTCTTCATCAGCCTGACCAGCCTGCAGACGGAAGCGGAAAAGCTGCGTACCATCAAGATCGCATCGGTTTCGGTGGCGATCGTGGTGGCGGTGTCGGCCTTGCTGGGGCAGCAGATCATCGAGTTCTTCAATATCTCGGTGGCGTCGCTGCAGGTGGGTGGCGGGCTCATCATGATCATGATGGCCATGAACATGCTGAACGCGCAGACCAGCCGCACCAAGGCCACGCCGGAAGAAGAGGACGAGGCCGAGGTAAAGTCCAGCATCGCGGTGGTGCCGCTGGCGCTGCCGCTGCTGACCGGGCCGGGCTCGATCAGCACGGTGATCGTCTATGCCGGCAAGACCCAGCACTGGTACCAGTTGCTGATCCTGGTCGGCCTGGGCGTGGTGATCGGTGCGGTGGTGTACCTGGTGTTTCGCGCGGCCGACCCGATCGCCCGGGTCATCGGCCGCACCGGCATCAATATCGGCACGCGCCTGATGGGGCTGATCCTGTCGGCGCTGGCCGTGGAATTCATTGTGGACGGGCTGAAGACATTGTTGCCTGTTTTGAAATCATGACTACCATAGCAATTGTGGATTACGGCATGGGCAACCTGCGCTCGGTGGCGCAGGCGCTGCGTGCCGCGGCGCCGGAAGCGGATGTGCGCGTGGTGGATGCCCCCGAAGGCATCCGCTCGGCCGACCGCGTGGTGCTGCCCGGCCAGGGCGCGATGCCCGACTGCATGTCGGCGTTGGGCGCGTCCGGGCTGCAGGAGGCGGTGGTGCAGGCCGCCGCCAGCAAGCCGATGCTGGGTGTGTGCGTGGGCGAGCAGATGCTGTTCGAGTTCAGCACCGAAAGCCGGGCCGGCGCGGACCGCACGCCGGCGCTGGGCCTGATGCCCGGCCAGGTGGTGCGCTTTGCGCTGGATGGCATGACGCAGCCCGACGGCTCGCGCTACAAGGTGCCGCAGATGGGCTGGAACCGGGTGCGCCAGGCCAGGCCGCACCCGCTGTGGGACGGCATCCCGGACGACAGCTGGTTCTATTTCGTCCACAGTTACTATGTGCAGGCGCAGGACCCGGCCCATGTTGCCGGTGAAACGGAATACGGAGTCGTATTTACCAGCGCGGTAGCGCGCGATAATATTTTCGCGACGCAGTTCCACCCCGAGAAGAGCGCGGCCCTGGGCCTGCAGCTGTACCGGAACTTCGTCCACTGGAATCCCTGACCCGATTCGTTTTTTTACCGATCATCGACCGCTAACTCGACCCGTCACCCGACCTGTTTCCGATCGACTATCGACCCGACCTGACCGGCAGCGCCGGTCTCGCTCAATCTCTATCACTCAACCACGCTCGTCACGCATATGTTGCTCATTCCGGCCATCGACCTGAAGGACGGTCAGTGTGTACGCCTCAAACAAGGCGACATGGACCAGGCCACCGTCTTTTCCGAAGATCCCGCCGCCATGGCACGGCACTGGGTGGAGCAGGGCGCCCGCCGCCTGCACCTGGTGGACCTGAACGGCGCGTTCGTGGGCAAGCCCCGCAACGAGGAGGCCATCAAGGCCATCATCGCCGAGGTCGGCGACGAGATCCCGGTGCAGCTGGGGGGCGGCATCCGCGACCTGAACACCATCGAACGCTGGCTGGATGACGGGCTGTCGTACGTCATCATCGGCACCGCCGCGGTGAAAAACCCCGGTTTCCTGAAGGACGCCTGCTCGGCCTTCGGCGGCCATATCATCGTCGGCCTGGATGCCAGGGACGGCAAGGTGGCGACCGACGGCTGGAGCAAGCTGACCGGCCACGAGGTGGCGGACCTGGCACGCAAGTATGAAGACTACGGCGTCGAGGCCATCATCTACACCGATATCGGCCGCGACGGCATGCTGCAGGGGATCAATATCGATGCCACCGTCAAGCTGGCGCAATCGATGTCGATTCCGGTGATCGCCAGCGGCGGGCTGTCCAACCTGGCCGACATCGACAACCTCTGCGCGGTCGAGGGCGAAGGTGTCGAAGGCGTCATTTGCGGCCGCGCGATCTACTCCGGGGATCTCAACTTTGCCGCCGCGCAGGCACTGGCGGACAAGCTGCGCGACGGGCAATAGGGCAACGCNCGCGCCGCGGGCGCAGCCGCCGCCAGACTGGAGCTGGCGGCGGACAAGGAATCTCATGCTAGCCAAACGTATCATCCCCTGCCTGGACGTGACCAACGGGCGGGTGGTCAAGGGCGTCAACTTTGTCGAGCTGCGCGACGCGGGCGATCCCGTGGAAATCGCGCGCCGTTACGATGAGCAGGGCGCCGATGAAATCACATTCCTGGACATCACTGCGACCAGCGACGGGCGCGACCTGATGCTGCACATCATCGAGGATGTGGCGTCGCAGGTCTTTATCCCGCTGACGGTGGGCGGTGGCGTGCGCACGGTCGAAGACGTGCGGCGCCTGCTCAATGCCGGCGCGGACAAGATCAGCGTCAACTCGTCAGCCATCGCCAATCCGCAGCTGGTGTCGGACGCGACCGCAAAGTACGGCTCGCAGTGCATCGTGGTGGCGATCGACGCCAAGCGCAGTTCCGCCCCGGGCGAAGCGCCGCGCTGGGAAGTCTTCACCCACGGCGGGCGCAAGGCCACCGGGCTGGATGCGGTCGAGTGGGCGCGTGAGATGGCCGCGCGCGGCGCCGGCGAGATCCTGCTGACCAGCATGGACCGCGACGGCACCAAGAGCGGCTTCGACCTGGAGCTGACCCGCGCCGTCAGCGACGCAGTGCCGGTGCCGGTGATCGCCTCGGGCGGCGTCGGCGGCCTGCAGGACCTGGCCGACGGTATTACCCAGGGCCGCGCCGACGCGGTGCTGGCCGCCAGCATCTTCCACTACGGGCAACACACCGTGGGCGAAGCCAAGGCATTCATGGCCCGCGAGGGCATTCCCGTGCGGATCTGATCATGGCAAAGAAGTGGCTCAACAAGGTCAAATGGGACGATAACGGCCTGGTGCCGGTGATCGTGCAGGAAGTCGGCTCGAACGACGTGCTGATGTTCGCGTTCATGAACCGCGACGCGCTGCAGCGCACCGTGGAGCTGGGCGAGGCCGTATTCTGGTCGCGCTCGCGCAAGCGCCTGTGGCACAAGGGCGAAGAGTCCGGCCACGTGCAGAAGGTGCATGAGATCCGCCTGGACTGCGATGAAGACGTGGTCCTGCTCAAGGTGACCCAGATCGACAATATCGCCTGCCATACCGGGCGCCATTCCTGCTTCTTCCAGAAGTTCGAGGGCGATGTGGAAGCCGGCGACTGGCAGACGGTCGAGCCGGTGCTGAAGGACCCTGCCCAGATCTACACCAAGCCATGAGCGACACCCAACTCAGCAGCAATGATGTCCTGGCGCGTCTGGCCGAGGTGCTGGAATCGCGCAAGCCCGCCAACGGCGGCGACCCTGACAAGTCCTATGTGGCGCGCCTGTTCAGCAAGGGCGACGACGCCATCCTGAAGAAGATCGGCGAGGAAGCCACCGAGACCGTGATGGCCGCCAAGGACGCGCGCGCCGCCGGGCAGACCGGCGCCGAGGCCGGCAAGGTGGTCTACGAAGTGGCCGACCTGTGGTTCCACAGCATGGTATTGCTGGCCAACTTCGGCCTGACCCCGGCGGATGTGGTCAACGAGCTCGCGCGGCGCGAGGGGCTGTCCGGCCTCGAGGAAAAGGCCCGGCGCAAGGACTAGCTGGCGCACGCGCCGGCCGGTCTTCCGCCTGCCCGCAAGGCAGGCTTCCAACCAAGGGCAATGATGGCGAACGACTACACCGGGCAAGTCACCACTCCAAGCGGCGAGCAGTTGAGCAGCCTGCGCAAGCTGCTGCACATCCTGTATGCCCTGTATGCGATCTTCTGGCTGACCGGCGGCATCACCGCGCTGATCGCTATCGTGATCGACTACGTCAAGCGCGACGACGCGCGCGGCTCGCTGTATGCCTCGCACTTCGCCTGGCAGATCCGCTCGTTCTGGTGGTCGGTGGTCTGGGGCGTGCTGGGCGGGGTGCTGTTTGCGACTGTCGTGCTGATGCCGCTGGCCTTTGCCGTCTGGGGCGTGCTGTCGCTGTGGATGCTGTATCGTATCGTCAAGGGCTGGCTGTACCTGAATGACAGCAAGCCGATGTACCCGGATCAGCAATTCTGATGCCGGGCAGGCCGGGCGCACGAAGCTGACACCGGGTGCCGCGGCCGTCGCAATGAAATCTTCATGAACGCTCAGGATAATTGCATCTTCTGCAAGATCGTGGCCGGCCAGCTACCGTCGCGCAAGGTCTATGAAGACGATGACATGGTGGCCTTCCACGATATCCATCCCAAGGCCCCGGTACACTTGCTGGTCATTCCCAGGTTGCATGTCGACTCGCTGGCCGATTGCGGCGCCGGCGAAGGGGCTGTGCTTGCTAGAATGATGCTGAAGGTGCCTGAACTGGCGCGCGCGGCAGGCTGTGCCAACGGTTTCCGGACGGTGATCAATACCGGCCCGGACGGCGGCCAGGAGGTCTACCACCTGCACCTGCATGTGCTGGGTGGGCCGCGCCACGAGTGGAAGGGACCGCTGCCCTGACCGGCAGCTTTTGGCATGGGAGCGTCCGCGGCGTCAACGCCACGGACAGAAGCTGCGCCGGCAACCGTCGCCCGGCGCGGCCATAACGGGACGGAACAACGGGTCCGGGCATATCTGATTGCGCCCGCGGCTTCATCAGGAGCAAGAAATGGGTTCGTTTAGCATTTGGCACTGGCTGATCGTGCTGGTGATCGTCATGCTCGTGTTCGGCACCAAGAAACTGCGCAATATCGGCCAGGACCTGGGCGGCGCGGTCAAGGGCTTCAAGGATGGCATGAAGGACGGCGAAGGCAAGGCGGCTGCCGATCCTGCCCAGTCCAAGGAACTGCGCGACTCCACCACCATCGACGTCGAAGCCAAGGAAAAGACCCGCCAGCAGTAATCCGGCGGTGTGCCATCCCTTCTACGCAAACCTCGCTGCCTGCGTGTCGTCCCGCGCCTGCGCTTTTCCGCATGTTGTCCGCATGATGTGTCCGCATGATTGATCTTGGCATTTCCAAGCTGGCGCTGATCGGCGCCGTGGCACTGATCGTGATCGGTCCCGAACGGCTGCCCAAGGTTGCGCGCACTGTGGGCGCGCTGGTCGGCCGGGCGCAGCGCTACATCAACGACGTCAAGGCCGAAGTCAGCCGCGAGGTTGAACTGGAAGAACTGCGCAAGATGCGCACGGAATTCGAGGACGCCGCGCGCGATGTCGAGCGCACCATCCACAAGGAAGTCAACGAGCAGACACAGGCGCTGAACGAAGCCCTGGGCGGTGCCGAGGGAACCAGCGGCGGCAGTAGCGCCGACGCAGGTGGCGGCTTCGTGCCAAGCTGGGATGCGGCCCACAAGGCGCACAACGGGCGCAAGAGCTGGCGCGTCAAGCAGGGCGCCCGCCCGCTCTGGTTCAAGCGCCAGCACAATGTCCGCGTCTGGGTGCAGTCGGGCGCGGCGCGCGTCAAGCGCCACCGGCCGGTCACCCGGCCATCCCGATCCTTCTTCGAGTGAACATGCGCCGCGGCATCACCTTGCCGGCCGTCGTTCCGGCCGCTGCCGTCGTGGCCGCAGTCCTGGTTGCATTCGCACGCCGCCGCGTTGCGGCCCCATCGATCCACCTTGCCAGCCCCCGCGGCTGAGCGGTTCACGCCATGAGCGACACCCGGTCCCCAGATCCCCAAGACCCGCAAGACGAGTCGCAGCAGGAAACCTTTATTTCCCACCTGGTCGAACTGCGCCAACGCCTGGTCAAGGCGGTGGCCGGCATCATCCTGGTCTTCGTCAGCCTGGTCTACTGGGCCCCGGTGATTTTCAATCTGTTTGCCGCGCCGCTGATGGAGTCGCTGCCCAAGGGCGGCAAGATGATCGTGACCGATGTCACCGGCTCGTTCTTCGTGCCGATGAAAGTCACCTTGCTGGTGGCCTTCCTGATCGCGCTGCCGTGGGTGCTGTACCAGGTCTGGCAGTTTGTCGCGCCCGGCCTGTACCAGCATGAGAAGCGCCTGATCCTGCCGCTCGTATCGAGCAGCTATTTCCTGTTCCTGTGCGGCGTGGCGTTCGCGTATTTTCTGGTGTTTCCTACGGTGTTCCATTTCATGGCGCACTACAACGCCCCGCTGGGAGCGGAGATGTCGACTGACATCGACAAATACCTCAGCTTTGCCATGACCACCTTCCTGGCCTTCGGCATCACCTTCGAGGTGCCGGTGGTGGTGATCGTGCTGGTGCGCTTCGGCGTGGTGGAATTGGAAAAGCTCAAGCAGATCCGCCCCTATGTGATCGTGGGGGCCTTCATCATCGCGGCCATCGTGACCCCTCCCGATGTGCTGTCGCAGCTGCTGCTGGCCGTGCCGCTGGTGGCGCTTTATGAACTGGGCCTGCTGCTCGCGCGTTTTGTCGGCCGTCCGTCCCCTGAAGCGGCTGCTTCAGGGGAAACGCAGCCCGACTAATTAGGCTGAGGTAGGCCTTTCAGGCCTGCCAATCCCCGTTTCTGCACCAAAACGGGGATTTCTCCATCCATTCCTGTTGCTCCCCCACAACAAAAACCGCTAGTAAGCATGGTTTACGCCGAAAAAGCCTTCTGACGGCCGGGGGGGCTGGCACATAATACGCAGCAGACGTGAATGTAAATGCGTCGCCCAAGTACTTGGGCAACCAAGATTTCCCAATCAGTTGACAAGGAAAGTGTCGATATGAAGATGAAACTGTTTGCTGCTGCCGTCGCCGCTCTGGCCGCTGGTGGCGCGTATGCCCAATCGAGCGTAACCCTGTACGGCGTGGCTGACGTCGGCCTCGAGTTCAACAACAACGCCAACGCCGCTGGCGACAACCTGTTCCGCATGTCGTCGGGCAACCAATCCGGTTCGCGTTGGGGCCTGCGTGGCGTGGAAGACCTGGGCGGCGGCCTGAAGGGCGTGTTCGTCCTGGAAAGCGGTTTCGACCTCGACAACGGCACGTCGGCTCAAGGTGGTCGTCTGTTCGGTCGTCAAGCCTACGTCGGTCTGCAAAGCCAATTCGGCTCGCTGCTGCTGGGCCGTCAGCAAACGTCGTTCTATGACTTCGGTCTGCAGTTCGACCCGATGGCCATTTCGTCGCGCTACGGCATCCTGTCGCAAGACGCTCAATTCGCTGCGCGCGCTGACAACACCGTCAAGTACATCGGCACGTTCGGTGGCCTGACCGCTTCGGCCTTCTACAGCTTCAACAACAACGGCAACGAGCAAGCCGGCGCATTCCGCCGCGGCCAACAATACGGCGCCCTGGTGAGCTACGCAGCTGGCCCGTTCGCAGTTGGTGCTGCTTATGACGAAATCCACGGCACCGTGTCGGCTGGTGGCGTTGACCAAAGCGGCCAGCGCACTCGCCGCGCTACCGTTGGCGCCAACTACGCCTTCGGTCCGGCCAAGGTCTATGCCGGCTATCGCTGGGCCAAGGCCTTCGACGGCGCTGCGCTGCCTGGCGGCACGACGGTTGACAACGGTGTCCTGACCACGTCGACGGCTTCGAACCTGTACTGGCTGGGTCTGGGTTACCAACTGACCCCGGCGTTCTCGCTGTCGGGCGCTGCTTACTACCAAGACTTCCGCAAGAGCGAAGCGGATCCGTGGCAGTTCGTGATCACGGCCGACTACGCGCTGTCGAAGCGTACCGACGTGTACACCTCGCTGTCGTACCCCCTGAACGACAAGGGCTCGGCCCTGGGCGTGAACGGTTTCAACACCGCCACCACCACCAACGTTCAGGCGAACAAGGATCAATTCGGTGCTGTGGTTGGTCTGCGCCACAAGTTCTAATCTGACGCGGGCGTAAGCTCGCTTAGGATTGG
>NZ_JFJW01000148.1:0-11994 GCF_000611125.1 Cupriavidus sp. SK-4 | reverse complement strand
GGGGGCCTTTTGTCTTGTGCGGCACCAAGTGCTGGTACAGGCTGTTGCGCTGCTATCGTGCTGTGCCAGCCATGCCGTGCCTGGATAGCCGGCCGGAGAACGGGTGGCGTGGGCGCAGCGCGGTGTGCCGGCATTCTGCTTCGCGGCGATGTGGATCGGGCGCGGCGTTGCTCGTGCCGATCGTGACCGGTATGCACGTCGATCACGCCCCCGGGCGTGAGTTGCGCCTGCCAGTGACGACCCCGGGTTCCACCGCCGCGATCCGGCAGCGCGGCGCGGCATTCCGTGATCGTTGCCTCGATGCCAAGGGCAGCAACTGCGCCAGGCATAAAAAAAGACCCCGCCATCCAAGGCGGGGCTTCTTCTTCAGGGCCGTGTTGTCGTGCCCGGCCTCACTCTTCCTCTTCAAACGGCAGCGCGCGGCGCGGCGGCGGTGGCCGCTTTCCGATCGTCACCGTCAGGTCCGTTGGCTTGCCGCGGCGGATCACGGTCATCTTGATGTCCACTCCCGGCTTGAGTTGGGCAATCGCATTGAGCAGCGCGGTCGTGTCCGTGATCGACAAGCCATCCACCTTGGTCAGCACATCGCCGGGCTTCACGCCCGCCTTGTCGGCCGGCCCACCCTGTACCACCGCGGCGATCAGTGCGCCTTCCTTGGCATCGAGGCCGAACGATTCGGCGATCTCCGGCGTCATGTCTTGCGGCTCGACCCCGATCCAGCCGCGCGTCACGCTGCCGGTGGAGATGATCGATTCCATCACCTGCTTGGCGGTCGACACGGGAATCGCAAAGCCGATCCCAAGCGAGCCGCCCGAACGCGAGTAGATCGCCGTGTTGATGCCCAGCAGGTTGCCCTGTGCATCCACCAGCGCGCCGCCGGAGTTGCCCGGGTTGATGGCCGCATCGGTCTGGATGAAGTTCTCGAAGGTATTGATGCCCAGGTGGCTGCGGCCCAGCGCCGAGACAATGCCCATCGTCACCGTCTGGCCGACGCCGAACGGGTTGCCGATGGCCAGCACCACGTCGCCGACCTTTACGTTCTCGAGCCGGCCCAGCGTGATCGCGGGCAGGTCCTTGAGCGTCACTTTCAGCACGGCCAGGTCGGTTTCCGGGTCGGAGCCCACCACCTTGGCGTTGGCCTTGCGGCCGTCAGTCAGCGCGATCTCGATTTCATCGGCGCCGTCGACCACGTGGTGGTTGGTTAGAATGTAACCCTCGGCGCTGACAATGACGCCGGACCCCAGGCTGGAGACCGGCTNNCCCGGCTCCTGCCGCTCAGGCAGGCGGTCGCCAAAGAAGAAGCGGAACCACGGATCCTCGGCCTGCGGGTTGGGCGAGCGCTTGTTGCCGTTCTTGCTGGTAAAGATATTGACCACCGCCGGCATGGCCATCTGGGCGGCTTCGCTGTAAGACCCTTCGGCCGCAGGACCGGACACGTTGGGCACGACTTCCTTGAGCGCCACGATGGGCGAACCGGACTGGACCGCGACGCGCCCCCTCTGCAGCCAATCAGGCTTGAGCGTTGCCACGACGAACCAGACCGCCAGCACGACGGTGACAGCCTGGGCAAAGAACAGCCAAAAGCGCCGCAACATATTGGAGTTTTGAGCAGAAAATGAAAACAAAAGAGCTTGAATTGTACTTGAATGACCTGTTGGAAGTTTCCCGCTACAAGGACTATTGTCCCAACGGGCTGCAAGTGCAAGGTCGCCCAGAGGTCACACACGTCGTGACGGGAGTGACTGCAAGCCTGGCATTGGTCGATGCCGCGATCGAAGCGGGGGCCGACGCCATCCTCGTCCATCACGGCTACTTCTGGAAAAACGAAGATGCGCGCGTGGTCGGGCAGAAGCACGCGCGTCTGAAGCGCCTGCTTGGCGCGGACGTCAACCTGTTCGCCTTCCACCTGCCCCTGGACAACCACCCGGAGTTCGGCAACAACGCCCAGCTCGGCCTGCAGCTCGGCTTTACGCCGACCGGCCGCTTCAGCGACGACCAGCTCGGCTGGACCGGCACGCTGCCCGCGCCGATGCCGCTCTCCGCGCTGGCCGCGCACGTTGGTGGCGTACTGGGGCGCGAGCCGCTGGCCATCGGTGACCCGGACCAGATGATCCGCACCGTCGGCTGGTGCACGGGCGGGGCGCAAGGCTATTTCGATGCCGCGGTGGCCGCGGGTGTCGATGCCTACCTGAGTGGCGAAGTCTCGGAGCAGACCACGCACCTGGCGCGCGAAAGCGGCGTGGCTTACCTTGCTGCCGGCCATCACGCCACCGAGCGCTACGGCATCCGCTCGCTGGGCGAGCATGTGGCCGAACGCTTTGGCCTGCACCATACGTTTATCGATATTCCTAATCCCGTCTGATCTGACGCAAACAAAACGGCCCCATCGGGGCCGTTTTATCTTCCGGGGTCGGTGCGCATATGGCGCACCAATCAGCGCGTCTTCAGGCTGTCGCGGATTTCACGCAGCAGCACGACTTCCTCGGGCGGTGCGGCGGGCGCTGCTTCCGGTTCCGCGGCGCGCATCTTATTAAAGGCACGCACCATCAGGAAGATGATGAAGGCCAGGATCAGGAAGTTGACAGCGATGGTCAGGAAATTGCCGTAGGCAAACACGGGCACGCCGGCCTTCTTCAAGGCATCGAGCGTAGCGGGTGTTCCGGGTGGGGGATCCGCCAGCACGATGAACATGCTGGAGAAGTCCAGCTTGCCGATCACACGGCCCACTAACGGCATGATCAGGTCGTTGACCACTGAATCCACGATCTTGCCGAAAGCCGCGCCGATGATCACTCCGACCGCGAGGTCGATGACGTTGCCGCGTACGGCGAAGGTTCTGAATTCCGAGATCATGCCCATGGGGGGTTCTCCTTCTTGTCACTAGCGATGAACGGTTTCAAGCTCGAAGCCTGCCGCATCACTCGCCGGAAAGCAAGCACCGAAGCCGCTTTCCGGGTTGCACGTCCGATAATCGCGCATGGTCGTGGCATTTTCTGCCTATCTAGTGCGCTGGTGTCTAAGGTACACTTTATGGTTGACGCAAAATCTAAATTGACTTCCCCTGGGGTTTGGAATGAGTGACCAGCAAGACGTGAAGAGCGTGGATAAGGGTCGCCGCAATTGGTTGATCGCGACATCCGTCGCTGGCGGCGTCGGAGGCGTAGCGGTAGCGGTTCCTTTCGTCAGTACTTTTGCACCATCGGAGAAGGCCAAAGCCGCGGGTGCTCCAGTCGAGGCGGATATTGGCGCGCTGAAGCCAGGCGAGATGATGACTGTCGAATGGCGCGGCAAGCCGGTCTGGATCATGCGGCGCACGGACGAACAACTGGCGTCGCTGAAGAAGACGGACGGCGAGGTGGCCGATCCCAATTCCGATGTGGCATTCACCATGCAGACGCCTGAGTACTGCAAGAACGAAACCCGTTCGCGCGCAGACCACAAGGACGTCCTGGTCGTGGTGGGTATCTGTTCCCACCTGGGCTGCTCGCCTTCGGGCCCCTTCGCCCCCGGTGCCAATTCTCAGCTCGGCGCCGATCCCGGTTTCCTTTGCCCCTGCCACGGGTCGACCTTCGACCTCGCCGGGCGCGTCTTCAAGAACAAGCCGGCTCCGCAGAATCTCGATGTTCCCCCCTACCAGTTCCTGACCGACAGCAAGATCGTGATCGGCAAGGACGAGAAAGGAGAAGCCTGATCATGGCGGCCGAAAAACAAGTCAAGACGACCGGCCTGCTGGGCTGGATCGACGCCCGCTTCCCCGCAACCCAACTTTGGGAGGACCACCTCTCCAAGTACTACGCGCCGAAGAACTTCAACTTCTGGTACTTCTTCGGTTCGCTGGCGCTGCTGGTGCTGGTGATCCAGATCGTCACCGGCATCTTCCTGGTGATGAACTACAAGCCCGACGCCACGCTGAACGCCGCCGGCATTCCGGTGGCCTTCGCCAGCGTGGAATACATCATGCGCGAAGTCCCCTGGGGCTGGCTGGTGCGCTACATGCACTCGACCGGCGCCTCGGCCTTCTTCGTCGTGGTCTACCTGCATATGTTCCGGGGCCTGCTGTACGGTTCGTACCGCAAGCCGCGCGAGCTGGTCTGGATCTTCGGCTGCCTGATCTTCCTGTGCCTGATGGCGGAAGCCTTCATGGGCTACCTGCTGCCATGGGGCCAGATGTCGTACTGGGGCGCCCAGGTGATCGTGAACCTGTTCTCGGCGATTCCCGTGATCGGCCAGGACCTGTCGCTGTTCATCCGCGGTGACTACGTGGTGAGCGATGCAACGCTGAACCGCTTCTTCTCGTTCCACGTCATCGCCGTGCCGCTGGTGCTGCTGGCGCTGGTCATTGCCCACATCATCGCGCTGCACGAAGTGGGTTCGAACAACCCGGACGGCGTCGAGATCAAGGCCAAGAAGGACGAGAACGGTATTCCGCTGGACGGGATCCCGTTCCACCCGTACTACTCGGTGCACGACACGCTGGGCGTTGCCGGCTTCCTGCTCCTGTTCTCGGCCGTGATCTTCTTCTTCCCGGAAGTGGGCGGCTATTTCCTGGAGCACAACAACTTCTTCCCGGCTGACCCGCTGAAGACCCCGCCGCATATCGCGCCGGTGTGGTACTTCACGCCGTTCTACTCGATGCTGCGTGCCACCACGTCGAACTTCCTGCCGATCCTGTGGGTGTTCTTCGCGCTGCTGCTCGGCATGGTGTTCCTGCGCAGCAAGGATGCGCGCGTGAAGATCGGCGCCGTCGCCGTCGCGGTGATCCTGGCCGTGGGCTTCTACTTCATCGACGCCAAGTTCTGGGGCGTGCTGGTGATGGGCGGCTCGGTGGTGATCCTGTTCTTCCTGCCGTGGCTGGACCACTCGCCGGTCAAGTCCATCCGCTATCGTCCTGCCTTCCACAAGACCATCCTGACCGTCTTCGTGGTGGTGTTCCTGGTGCTCGGCTATCTTGGCGTGCAACCGCCGTCGCCGGTCGGTGAGAAGGTGTCGCAGCTCGGTACGCTGCTGTACTTCGCCTTCTTCCTGACCATGCCGCTGTGGAGCCGTGTCGGCGAGTTCAAGCCGGTCCCGGAGCGTGTCACGTTCCACCCGCACTGAGCGAAGCGAACCCCGACAAGAGCACAAGGACACAAGATGAAAAAGCTGCTTTCGATCCTCGCGCTGGCCGGCGCCTGCTTTGCCGGCGCGCCTGCCATGGCATCCGAGGGGGGTTTCCCCCTTGAGCCGGCACCGGTGAACACTGCTGACCTGTCGTCGCTGCAGCGCGGCGCCAAGCTGTTCGTCAACTACTGCCTGAACTGCCACGGCGCATCGATGATGCGTTACAACCGGCTCAAGGACATCGGCCTGACCGACGACCAGATCCGCGAAAACCTGCTGTTCAGCGCGGACAAGGTCGGCGAGACCATGACCATCGCCATGCAGCCGAAGGAAGCCAAGGCCTTCTTCGGTGCGCAGCCGCCGGACCTGTCGGTGATCGCCCGCGCCCGCGGCGACGATTGGCTCTACACCTACCTGCGCACGTTCTACCGTGACGACAGCCGCGCCACCGGCTGGAACAACCTGGTGTTCCCGAGCGTCGGCATGCCGCACGTGCTGTGGGAACTGCAGGGCCAGCGCGCCGCCAAGTTCACGGAAGTGGAAGAGCACGGCGAGAAGGTGCACAAGTTTGCCGGCTTCGAGCAACTGAGCCCGGGCAAGCTGAGCAAGGTCGAGTACGACCAGGCCAGCGCCGACCTGGTCGGCTTCCTGGACTGGATGGCCGAGCCCGCGCAGAACCACCGCAAGCGCCTGGGCGTCTGGGTGCTGCTGTTCCTGGGCGTGTTCACCGTCTTTGCCTGGCGCCTCAACGCCGCGTACTGGAAAGACGTGAAGTAAGGCGCGCCAGGGGCCCGAATCCGGGCCCGGACAGGACAAAGGCCAGGGGTGGCCGCTGCGAAAGCAGCACCGCCCCTGGCTTTTTCTCTTGGAAAGCCTGCAGAAGAGCACCAATAAAGTGCGCTATTTGCCACTAATTTGCTTTCTGGTGGCCGACTTTGGCAGAATGTCAGACCTTACTGTCCGACCCTGCTTCGGCTAAGCCCAAGGAATCCAACCATGATGGTGTTGTATTCGGGTACGACTTGCCCGTTTTCCCAACGTTGCCGCCTTGTCCTGTTTGAAAAGGGCATGGATTTTGAAATCCGCGACGTCGACCTGTTCAACAAGCCCGAAGATATTTCGGTGATGAACCCGTACGGCCAGGTGCCCATCCTGGTCGAGCGCGACCTCATTCTGTATGAGTCGAACATCATCAACGAATACATCGACGAGCGCTTCCCGCACCCGCAGCTGATGCCGGCTGACCCGGTGCAGCGCGCCCGCGCCCGCCTGTTCCTGTTCAACTTCGAAAAGGAACTGTTCACCCACGTCTACACGCTGGAGAACGAAAAGGGCAAGGCCGCGGAGAAGAACCACGAACGCGCTCGCGCCGCGATCCGCGACCGCCTGACGCAGCTTGCGCCGATCTTCGTCAAGAACAAGTACATGCTGGGCGAAGAGTTCTCGATGCTCGACGTCGCCATCGCGCCGCTGCTGTGGCGCCTGGACCACTACGGCATTGAGCTGTCGAAGAACGCCGCGCCGCTGCTGAAGTATGCTGAACGCATTTTCAGCCGTCCCGCGTACATCGAAGCGCTCACCCCGTCCGAAAAGGTGATGCGCCGCTAACCGGCACCGGCCCGAAGGCATCCGCCCTCGGGCCACCACGGCGCCATTGGAAGCACAATGCCTGAAACCTCCACCAAGCCCTACCTGATCCGCGCCATCTATGAATGGTGCACGGACAACGGCTTCACGCCGTACATCGCCGTCTTCGTCGACGCCAACACCAGCGTGCCGCGCGAGTTCGTCAAGAACAACGAGATCGTGCTCAACGTCAGCTTCGACGCCACCAGCGGCCTGGACATGGGCAACGAGTGGATCACCTTCAGCGCACGCTTCGGCGGCGTTTCGCGCAAGATCGACGTCCCTGTCGAGAACGTGCTGGCCATCTACGCCCGTGAGAACGGGCAGGGCATGGCCTTCCCGGTCGAACGCAGCCTGCCCGAAACCCAGGCCGCCACCGAGCGCGAAAACAACCCGCCGCCCAAGCTGGCCCCGGTGGAAGCCGAGACCTCGGCAACTACCGCCGACTCCGGCCCCGGCGACGACGACACGCCGCCCCCGGTGCCCCGCATCGGCAGCAAGAAGCCCGCACTGAAAGTGGTGAAGTAAGCCATCCCAAAGCGGACCGCAATGCAGTAGAATCGCGGTCTGCACCAGACATGCCGGCTTAGCTCATCAGGTAGAGCAGTTGATTTGTAATCATCAGGTGGCGGGTTCGAGTCCTGCAGCCGGCACCATATAAATCAAGGGGTTACGTGAATTTCACGTGACCCCTTGTGCTTTCTGGGCGCTGAAAAGTACATTTTCGGTACAGTCAGCTCTCAGAACAGGTACATGGCAACCATCGTCAAGACGCCTTCCGGCACCTGGAAGGCGGTCATTCGCAAGATCGGCTGGCCCACCACCACGGCCAAGACCTTCCGCACGAAGCGCGACGCCGAGGATTGGGCGCGACGGACTGAGGATGAGATGGTCCGGGGTGTGTACCTGTCTCGCGCGCCGTCTGAAAAGCTCACCGTATCGGCTGCATTGAAGCGTTACATGGGTGAGGTGTCGATCACCAAGAAGCCGACCACCCAGCGCAGCGAGCGCTTTACCTCCCAGCACCTGGACGCCTTCTTTGGGAAATACTCTATGGCGGCCGTCAGTGCCGACCTGGTGGCCAGGTACCGCGATGAGCGACTGGGTGCTGGAAAGTCGAACAACACGGTGCGCATCGAGCTGGCAATGCTCGGGCACCTTTTCCGCACTGCGATCCAGGAGTGGGGCATCGGGCTAACCTTTAACCCGGTCGCAAACATCCGGAAGCCGAGTCCTGGGCCTGGGCCCGGGCGCAATCGCCGCCTGAGTGCTGACGAGCAGAAGCTGCTGTTCGCTGCAGCGGAATCGCACAGTAATCCCATGCTTGGATGGATCGTTCACCTCGCAGTAGAAACTGGAATGCGGTCCTCGGAGATCACCGGCCTACGCCGCTCCCAGATTGACCTGCGGCGGCGCGTTGTTACGCTCGTGGATACGAAGAATGGAACTGCTAGGGTAGTGCCTCTGACGCGTGCTGCCACCGAGGTTCTCCAGCATGCAATCGACAACCCGGTTCGTCCCATTGACACGGATCTCATCTTTTTTGGCGAGCCGGGCAGGGGCGGTCGGCGCGCACCCTATGTATTCCAGAAGCTCTGGGCCCAGATCACCGCAGACATAGGCCTAGGCGATCTGCACTTCCATGATCTGCGCCATGAGGCCGTAAGTAGGCTGGTGGAGGCAGGGCTGAGCGATCAGGAGGTGGCGGCAATCAGTGGCCACAAGTCGATGCAGATGCTGAAGCGGTATACGCATCTTCGCGCCGAAGATCTGGTGGCGAAAATGGATCGGCTAGCGGCCAACTGAGCGGCCAGCGACAAGGGTCTGCTGGCACGCAGTGGAGACGCAATCACTTCGATTGGTTGTTAGGGTGTGGACTGACTTGCATCCATAGCCTGTGGATATCCTGTGAAGATGCTGGGGATATCGCCGTGGAATTTCCCCCCATTTGGGGACATTTCGCCCCCCAAATAGGGACATATAGCCCCTAAATGGGGACATATCAGTCCGCAATCCCAAGCCAGGCAAGGGTTTCATGGACGTAAACGTTATTTAAATGTTTACTAAAGGTATTGATAAGGGGCGGGCCCGGCAGGTGCCTTCTCGATCGCCTCCGGCTAGCCATATGTCCCCAAATAGGGGGTAAATGAGCGTGATCTTTCCAGGAAGGCAAATTTTTTCGATACAAATAGCTAAATAACACAGAATTTCGGCTATTAGATTGCAGTTTTTGGCTGCGTGCCCGCATTGCTCCCCTTAAACGGGGACAAATTACTGATCGCGAGGGCGATCGAAGGGGCTTAGGTCTGAGTTATCGCCCCGACGGGTGCAACTTCATTTGTAGGCGGAATACAGGGCCAAAGCAGTGTACCGACGAGCCAGTTGCGGCATCCATAGGAGAAGATGCAAGAACGGATTCTCAACGAACATGCCGATGTTAAAGGGCCCGTAAGGGCGGTACGCATGCTGGATTGCCTGGCGGTAGCGTCCGTCTGATGAAATTCTCTCTTGCTCTAGCCCCACGACGTAGCTCGACAAGTCATCAAAAACGCCCCAGGCGCGTAACTGAGGATGTAGGTCTGCCAGTGCAAGCCTTACGCATAGGTACGCCCTGAGCCCATGCTCGGCCAGAAAGCCGCGGGCATGCCCTTTCAGGCGATATAGGACCAGCGCTCGACTAAGGTCTACGATCGTAGTGGCCACGTCGCAATCGTAGTTGCCATACAGGCGCATTTCCAAGTCAGTGATGACGTCTTCGAAGTCCGCTGTAGGTCCCCACGCCCCCTCATATTCACTTGCGAGCGGAAAAATCTCCCAAAGCCGCTCCGTCGCGTGTTCGTGGCCCCAGAGCGCCGTCCATAGATTGGCTGGTCCTTGCCAGAACAGCTCAGTCACGCCGAGGTAGGGAAGGTACTCGCGTCCATACTTCGGCTGCTGCGAAGGCGCTGCAAACGCGCGGGCTACCGAGCGCAACCCGCTAGGAGCTGTCATAACCGCGTAGTAGCGATCGTCCGGAAAGAACTCATGCAAAAGGTCCAGCGATTCCCTGGTCAATGCCGCATCGCCGTCGAAGCTTCTTCTCCACTTCCGAGATCGGTGGGTACCCCAATCGACCAATGGGTGTCGCTCAGACATTGTCTGATCAAACCATCGAGCAAACTGGTCTGCGTTGTCGGCACATGTCGTACGGGCGAGCAGATCAAACATTGTCGCGACGGTGCGGATCCGATCTCGCAATCGATCGTCGCGGCATTTAATTGTTCCAGCCGGCCGGCCACGCTTCTTTCGAGGTGCCGCATTCAGCCAAGGGTCCTGCGGTTGTCCTTGCATCGGCTTCTTAAATGCAGAATTTCTTTTACCCCGAAATGTAGCGCAGTTTGCGGAAGAATACCGATGTCAATCGCAACAGTGCGATGCAAGAGGAGTGGGCTTTGACCTCAACATTTGCGATCCTGAAGGACAAGTATTCGGTGTTACTCACGCTGCAGCAGCTAGCTGAAGTTCTAAGTCGGAGTCCGGACGGGCTTCGCATCAGCTTGACCACATCTCGGTCGGATTGGGCTCGTCACATCAATGCGACGAAGATTCACATTGGCCGGCGCATGTACTTCCGTGCGGAAGGCATTGCTCGACTTATTGACGAAGAAATCTCGGCGTCGCAAAGATGAGTGCCATAGCACCGACTGCGGACGCGAGCTTTCGAGCCGAGACCACGTGGTTTCATGTGTTTCGCTCCATGTTCTCTTCGCGCGATGCAGCAAAAATGGGCCTTATGCTGTCACGGTGTACTTGGTCATCAAAGCGCATGCCAACTTCAATACTGGCAACTCCTTCCCTTCGATTGACGTAATCGTCGATGAAACAGGCATCAGCAAAAGCCAGGTGATACGGGTCCTAAAGGTCTTGGAGACCTTTGGTTACCTCAAACGGACAAAGGCCGGGCGGAAGAACGAGTATCGCCTTCGCGAAAAGGTGTCTATTCGCGATGGAAGGGGGCAACAGGCAGCCGTGGCGACTTGGGACTACCTTCCGACCACTGTGCAAGCAGCCATGGCAGACTTAAAGAACCTCATGCTATCCGGAGATTTCTCTGGCTCCAGGGTCGTTCATATCGAGCGTTTGCAGATCAATGTCACGCATGCCGGCCGCGATGTCATCACACTAAACGCGGCGGACTTCGATGAACTTCCGATCGCGACACGGGAAGCACTCCTGTCCCTGCGAGACAAGCTTCCCTCAAGGGACGCGATAGAAGTTGTACACAGCTCTGAGTGACACGTATCCCTCAGACACCTGATGCCGTCGAATCGGTGTCTGGTAGGTACCTGATGGGCAGGGAAAGGTGTCTGCCAGAAACCCTAACAAGATATATCTTTTACCTAAAAAGAAGCGCCCCGGACTCTTGTTGGCTGTGGACAACTGAAAATGAAGACGGCAAAAGGGGCCCAGTGGGCCAGGAGCGTGCAACCGCGGCCCCCAACGCGAGCGGTAGTCTTCGACGCGTTTGGCACGCTAGTAGCGATCAGGCAACGGCGATGGCCATTCGCAAGGCTTGTGCGAGCGACAGCCGACCCGCGTCACGCGCTACAAGTTGTTATGACAAGACCGCTGGGGCTGCGCGAGGCAGCGCAAGCGCTAGGTTGCAACGAAGTCCCGCTCTCATCCCTCGAAGCTGACTTGGCTATCGAGCTGAACAGCATCACGTTGTTTCCAGAGGTTTCAGAGACGCTGGCGGCCATTCGTGCGCTAGGTCTCAAGATCGGCATCGCCTCGAACTTAGCCGCCCCCTATGCCGAGCCCGTGGTGCGGCAATTGTCTACGGCGCTAGACGGCTATGCATGGTCATTTCAGGTCGGTTTCCTCAAGCCCGACCCCATGCATTACCGATGGATATGTGAGGAACTGCAAGTGGCGCCAGAAGAGACGCTGATGGTTGGCGATACTCTGGCGGCAGATTTCCTCGGGGCGCGCTCCTACGGGCTGCAGGCGGTTCACCTGGATCGTAGTGGGCGAGCGCCGAAGCCCGATGTTCCAACAATTCGAACGCTGGTCGAGACCTTGGCGTGGCTTTGACTTGTTGGGGTATTCACGGTGAATACCCGTGCCGCTGTTCAGGCCTTTCCTGGGTTGATTCACGGTGAATCAGGGAGAACTAACAATCTGCTAACAGAAAACTAACACCAAACTAACACAAAGCTAACACTTCTCGGGTGGGCTTAGCCCCTCGCTAACATTTTACTAGGGCGTGTTCACACTATCTGAGCCCGT
>NZ_JFJW01000147.1:0-58165 GCF_000611125.1 Cupriavidus sp. SK-4 | reverse complement strand
AAGGGACGACCTTTCAAAACCGGCTGGACATGCCCTATAAATCACGTACGCGGATGGCGCGCTCTCTGTTCTCACGTTCATCCTCCGCAACGCGGAGTGGCGACGATAGCTCCCTGCGGATTTTTCCGAGGACGCGATTATCTGGTGTGTGTTCGCAGGCGGTTTTCTGCTGTTCTCGCGTGTAGCTGCATTGGAACGTCGCGGCAAAACGCGTTCATTACGAGACGTAAAACGCACTATTATAAGCATCAAAAGATGCTATAATTAGTGCCGATACTTACGGAGGTTCCGATGCGCACGACTATTGCGCTTGATGACGACTTGATCGCCAAGGCTCAAGCCTATACGGGCCTGGAGGAAAAAACGGCACTCGTGCGCGAAGCGCTAAAGGCCTTGATCCAGCGCGAAGCCGCGAAACGACTCGCGAATCTTGGCGGTAGCCAACCGGGCATCAAGGGGGCGCCGCGTCGCCGGCAGGACGTCGAATGATTCTTGTCGACACGTCGGTCTGGATTGACCACATCAACGCTTCTGATCCTGTGCTGATTAGCCTGCTTGCCGAGGAGCGTGTGCTGGCTCATCCATATGTGATAGGCGAGATTTCGCTCGGTAGTCTGCGTGACCGTGACGTCGTGCTTGGCGCGTTGCTCGATCTGCCGCGCGCGCCAGTTGTAACGCCGGAGGAGACGTTCTATCTGATCGAGCGCGAAGGTTTGTTCAATCGTGGAATCGGATATGTCGACACGTCACTGTTGGCGTCCGCGCGCCTACAACCAGGCATCACCATCTGGACGCGCGACAAGCGATTGAAGAAAGTTGCCGATGAACTCAATCTCGGCGCGGTGCTCGCGCACTAGATTACGAAAAAGCGATGCGTCCGAAAATATAAGAGAGATCCTGGCATAGACTGGCTGCCCGGACATGCGTGGGAGGCCGCCATGCGGATCAGTAATCGTAGTGGATACCGAGTGACACGCCGGCCACCGTGACCGAGATCGCGCAGTTCGAGCGAGACTATTGTTGAGCCCGCTGCAGCGCACGATGGTCGCGGCACAGGTTGCCGAGGCGGTTGCCGGAGATCAGCCCGAGGTTGGCCGGAACAGGCAGGCCGTCTTCGATACGCTCTGCGGCCTCCATGAGGTACTCGATCGCATGGATATTGCCCACCGCGCTCGTAGGAGGCGTGTTGATGTCCGAGCGAAGGTCCAGTGCCCCCACGCGATCGCTACCCGCGTGAAGCAGGTACTGCGACTCCGGCAGGCTGTTCGCGGGCACCTTGAGCTTGGCCTCAATCACTCGGCGCCCCCACGAATCCGGCGCTGCGTCGCGTATACCACCGAAGCCCGTCAGCGCGTTCACCGGCAGCAGCAGCCAGCCCTTCACCGGCTCTCCGTGGATGCGGAGGGCACGGGGTCAACTTCGATCGCATCCGGGCGATCCAGATATCGGAGGCCGTAGGCAAAGCTCGAGGCCAGCAGCGCCGAGCCCTCCTCCGTCATGGTGAGCTGGCCACACGGCAACCAGGCTTCGCCCAGGTAGGCGAAGGTCATTGATCGATTTTAGATACATATCTGCTTGGTCCACGCTAGACCCGCCGCTGAGGGCTACATACGGGGGGCCTCACGGGCTGGCCGAGAGCTTTCCTAGGCCGTGGGCACCGCAACTCCGGCAGCGCCGTCGTCGAGCACGGACACGCCTCCATTTAGTCGTATGCAAACCAGCGCGCAAGCTTAGCCAACTGATTTTCCCCGTGCAGTTCAATCTCGCATGATTGAGGTTTTGGTACCCTTTGATGGGCGGTAAAGCGCGAAGCGACTTTCCGTGAGTGAATACATAGCAATTAGTTCTCCTACAGCAGATGCAAAAACAGTGCGCAGAACATGTACAACGCGGTGGCCAGGCGTACCCCGGACGACTGGTCGATCCGATAATTCGGTCGGCCCCGACGCCAACGGAGATTCGCCCGGTCCGACCTAGGCTGGCGGGCCTGCTGCTTGATGCCGCAGCCACTCACCTTGACATGCGGCGTCAGCGCTTGCTGCAACCGTGCGATGGGGACGGGCGCCTTTGACTGCTGCCGACATGCTCGCACCACACCTGACGCCCGGCGGACACCTGCTCGCGGTGCCGGAGGACGCCGCGCAAATCTTGGCAGATGAAACGCGACTGCGGCTGGGAAATTCCTTTGCGCTTGGCGCGGGGCATGGCCTGCTGCATCTGGGCGCGGCGGAAATCGACCGCATTTTGCCCCCCGCATGGGCCTGGTGGCGTGATTTTGCCGCGCGCTATGTCACCGCCTTGTGCGCTACGCCCGAAGGCGGTGAGATCGAGGTCGCAACGCCTGCTGCCCAAGACCTTTATGCCCTGATCGACGATGCGCCGCCAATGATGGGCGGCGAGTATCTCACGCCCGATGTGCTGGCCACGCTGTGGGGCGAGATGGATACTGCCTTGCATCAGGAACTGGCGGCCGCCAATGTCTCGCTTCAGGATTTCCTCAAAATGCGCCACCCGGCGTGGAATCTTGTCGGCCGTGTGCATTTCAATCTCGCTGAGAACCGCAGGGATCCGGAGTCACCGTTCGCCTTCCTTGCGACGTACACCTCGCGCCTGTCGGCCCTTGGCAAAGCGCAACATCAGCCACTGTCGCAAGCCCTGGCGGAATTTTCAGGAGCCAGGAGCAAGGCGCAACTGCTGTCGTTACTGCTGCCGGTGCAGCGCGCCGCGGAACACTGCGATTGGCTTCGCGAGATGGTGGATACCGGCGAGATATACCATCCGCTGCGCTGGACGCCGCTCGATGCCTATCGCTTTCTCTCGGACCTGTCCCAACTCGAAGCCGCCGGGATTGTCGTACGCACCCCAGGCAGTTGGCAATCGGGCCGCCCTGCCCGTCCCGTTGTGAAAGCCAGCGTCGGCGCACAACCGCCTTCGCTCCTGGGCAAGGACGCGTTACTCGATTTCAACATGGAAGTCTCGCTCGACGGCGAGCGTCTCAGCGCCGCCGAGGTCAGGGATCTGCTCAAAGGCGCCGACGGCTTGCAACTCATCCGGGGCCGCTGGGTTGAGGTGGACAAGAACAAGCTCGGTCGCCTCCTGAAGCGATTCGAGGCCATGGAAAAGGCGGCACAAACCGGCCTACCCTTTAATGAGGCGCTTCGTCTTCTGGCGGGTGTTTCGCTCGACGATAGCGCCGATCCCGCTGACCGCGACTGGTCGCAGCTGGTGGCAGGGCCCTGGCTGGCCGACATCCTGCAGGAGTTGCGTCAGCCGGAGGGGTTGGCGCAGATCAGCCCGGGGCCGGAACTCAAGGCTAACCTGCGGCCCTACCAACAGGCCGGCGTGCGGTGGTTGTACCTGCTCACCCGGCTCGGACTGGGCGCATGCCTGGCCGATGATATGGGCCTAGGCAAGACCATGCAGGTACTCTCGCTGCTGCTCGTGCTGAAGCGCGAAAGCGCCGAGGTGCGGCCCAGCCTGCTGGTCGCCCCCGCATCGCTGCTGGCCAACTGGGCGGCAGAGGCCGAGCGCTTTGCCCCCAGCTTGCGCCTCCTGATCGCCCATCCGTCGGTCATGCCGGCGGCCGAATTGCGTGCGCTGGACCCCGCGCGGCTTGCGGACACCGATCTCGTCATCACCAGCTTTGGCTCGCTGCTGCGCCAGCCGGTATTGGGCACCATCCCATGGCGCGTTGCCATTGTCGACGAAGCCCAGGCGATCAAGAATCCGGGCGCCAAGCAAACGCGACAGGTCAAGCAACTCCAGGCACAATCGCGCATCGCGCTGACCGGAACCCCCGTAGAAAACCGTCTGTCCGACCTGTGGTCCATTTTCGATTTCACCCACCCCGGTTTGCTGGGCTCAGACAAAGTCTTTGCCAACTTTACCAGGCGGCTGGCGCAGGCCGAGCACTTCGGTCCGCTGCGAACGCTGGTACGGCCCTACATTCTGCGCCGCCTGAAGACCGACAAGCGGGTCATCGACGATCTTCCGGACAAGACCGAACTCAAGGCCTGGTGCCACCTGAGCCCGAGCCAGGCGGCACTTTATCAGCGTGCGGTGAAGGATCTGGCCACCGCGCTTGAAGACGCCGAAGGCATTGGTCGCAAGGGTGTAGTGCTGAGCTTCCTAATGCGCTTCAAACAGATCTGCAACCATCCGTCGCAGTGGTTGGGCGACGCGGCCTGGCACCCGGAAGACAGCGGCAAGTTCGCCCGCCTGCGCCAACTGGCCGAAGTCATTGCCGCCAAGCAGGAAAAGGTGCTGGTCTTCACCCAGTTCCGCGAGACCACTGAGCCACTGGCGGCATTTCTGGGGTCGATCTTTGGCCGCGAAGGTCTTGTGCTCCATGGCGGCACCCCGGTAGCCAAGCGCCGCGAACTGGTCAAGCGATTCCAGGAAGATGAGCTGATCCCCTTCTTCGTGCTCTCGCTCAAGGCCGGTGGGGCCGGTCTGAATCTCACCGCCGCTTCGCATGTGATCCACTACGACCGCTGGTGGAATCCGGCCGTGGAAAATCAGGCGACTGATCGAGCATTCCGTATCGGCCAGCAGAGGAACGTCCTGGTGCATAAATTTATCTGCCGTGGCACGATCGAGGACCGTATCGACCAGTTGATCGAAGCGAAGCAGCAATTGGTGAAGGATGTGCTGGAGGGCGGCGCAGAACTCCTGCTCACCGAGATGAGCGATCGCGAATTGCTCGATCTCGTGAAGCTCGACGTTCATGCCGCGCAGGAAAACTGATCGTCAGAGGAACCGCAATGGATTACGGTTACGGGGAATGGAAGCCCTATGTCTCGGCCGCCGAGCGCAGAAAAAAGGCGGAGGTGGCCGCCGCGAAGGCGAAGAAGGCTGGTGCGGTCCTGTCGCCCATTGCGTCGTATCGCGGTGCCATCGCCAAGACCTTCTGGGGCAAGGCCTGGTGCGACAACCTGGAAGGCTACAGCGACTATGCTAACCGCCTGCCGCGCGGCCGTACCTATGTGCGCAACGGTTCCGTGATCGACCTTCAGATTGCCGCCGGCGAAGTCCGCGCGCAGGTCATGGGTTCTAGCCTCTACACGGTTGCTGTGACCGTGACGGCGTGTCCTGCCAAGCAATGGCGAGCGATCGGAGCCGATTGTGCGGGGTCGATCGATTCGATCGTCGAACTCTTGCAGGGCAAGCTCTCGACAGCCGTGATGGAGCGCATCTGCCAACCTGGCACCGGTCTTTTCCCGGTACCGAAAGAAATCAGGTTCAGTTGCACTTGTCCGGACTGGGCGTCAATGTGCAAGCACGTTGCGGCCGTACTTTACGGCGTCGGCGCGCGGCTCGACCAACAGCCGGAATTGCTCTTCACCTTGCGTCGCGTCGAGGCCACTGATCTCGTCAGGCAGGCCGGCGCTGGCCTACCCAAATCCACCAGACCCACTTCCAGCAAGGTGCTCGACGACGCGCTGGTGGCCGATATGTTTGGCATCGAAATGGCCGACGCTTACCCACCGCCGAAGCCTGCTGCCGGGCGTAACAAGCCACCGGCAGGTAATGTGACAGCGAAGAAGGCGACCAGGTCGGCTGTCTCGAAAATCCGCAAGCCCCCTGCGAACGCGAAGACTGCGGAGGACAATAAATCGGTCACAAAGAAGTTACCGGTCAAGCGATCTGCTGGGCCACGCAAATCAACCTCTGGCAACGTTGTTGCCGGTAAAGCGAACGTGGCGAACTCGTCTGCAACCCCGAAAGAGACGGCAACAAGCAAGCGCGTCAGTACTCGACGGGTGAAAGGTAGCTCCCGTTAAACCCCGATTGGATCTCGCAGGGTTACTGTAGGAAACCGGAATTAGCTGGACTGCCGTGCAATTCCCCCCGAAGCTGAGCCAGGACCTGACGGTCGGCACACAGTTCAAACTCTGCTGACTAAAGCAGTGAGTGGGTCAAGATGTCGGCGAGGCGGCCGTCAATACGGGGCAACTCCATTTCCTGTCTGCGCCATGCGTAACTCCCGATCCGAAAACAGCACCAAGCTATCCTAGCCCCGGACCACGACGCTGGCGGCCGCGGGTGCAAGGAGGGTTTGACGTTGAAGGTCTCATTCGGGCATGCGTTCCGGATGCCGCCACTTGCGATCCAAGCGTTGTGGTCGACGCGATTCGGGAGTGATTCGATAGTTTCGATGACGGCATTCCGACATAGCGGCTGGCGTCGCGAGATCGATAAAAAGGCCCGCACCGGGGGCTACCACACTTGGCCCGCCGCCGCGACCGAGACAGCCTCACCGCCGCCAGCGTCGGCAACCGGCCATCTTCAGCCGTACGCCTTCGCGCTCGGACAGCCATTCAAGCGGCCGCTCCGCTCAAACAACGGACCTCCGTACTGGGGTCGTGTCGACGGGTCATCGGCCGTTTCTGCCGCTCGTCCAATCCCACGTGCAAGCGCCCGCATCGCACAAGCCTTAAGATAGATGGACCGTCGTCGGACAAGAAATGGCCGCTCATGGAAACGACCATTTCAGCCCGCTGAAGCTAGACGCCTGTAAGCACTTCTACGAGCCCCTGTAGCCGAGGCGCTTCGAAACCGCCTGCGCACAAGCATCCAATGCTTTGGCCACCGGCCCCTCCCAATCGGTATCAACAGTGCCGGTCGGTCCCATGATGGTGATCGTCAGCGCAATGTTTCCCGAATAATCGAACACCGGCGCAGAAAAGGCGACGATCCCTGGCGTGGGATGGTTGATGCTGCGAGACATGTGGCGCGCCCGCGCTTCCTTGATCATTTCCTCGACCACGGCGGCGTCCAGCGGATGCGCAATATCGGGGCCGAGCCGTATGCGATCGTCCAGCAACAGCCTTTCGGTGAACTGACGTGGGAGGAATGCCGAGAAAACCCTGCCGGTCGCCGTATTGGCGAGCGACATGACCGTGCCGGTGCGGATGTTCGTGTGGATGGGATAGGACGCATCGATCAGCCGCACGATGACCGGCCCAAGGTTTCCCCACACAGCGAGCGCGACCGCGTGCGACGTTTCTTCCGAAAGCGCTTCGGCGAACGGCGTGGCCTCGCGGATCGGATTCAGCGTCTGCAGGCTGGTCAGCCCGAGCTGGATGGCCATCGGGCCGAGCAGATAGTGACCCGTGACCGGGTCTTGGGCGACGAGCCCGATCTTGCCAAAGCTCACCAGATACGGATGGATCTTGCCGGACGGCATGTTCGCCGCCTTCACGAGATCGCGTAGCGCCATCGGCCTGGCCTCGGAGGCCAGTACCTTCAGGATTTCTCCTCCCACTTCAATCGACTGGATGCCGCGGCGCTCTCGCTCGGGTGCCTGGTCGGTCTGGTCCACGGTATGTCCCTGCTATGAGATGGATAGTGCGCGCAGTATAGCACTAGGCATTATCTAATAAACAAGTGTAGGGTTAACATGTAGATATTTTCAATCGCGCTAGTACTAATCTAGCAAACATGGTGGCACCGCTCTTGGCGTCCGTACCGCCCGCACTTGAATGGAGAAGTCGATGTCTACACTGCAACAGGAAAAATGTGATGTTCTGGTCATCGGATCAGGCGTCGCCGGCATGTCCGCGGCCATTACCGCCGCCAGCCGGGGGCTGAAGGTCATCGTGGCCGAGAAGGCAAACTATTACGGCGGCACGACGGCCCGCTCAGGCGGCTGGCTCTGGGTGCCGAACACCCATCTGGGCAAGGCATACGGCCATCACGAACTACCGGACCTGGCGCTGACCTATATCCGGAACCAGGCCGGCGCCGGGTTCGATGAGGCGCGTGTACGCGCCTTTCTGGCGAACGGCCCGAAAGCGATCGAGTTCTTCATGACAAAGACCGCCGTCCAGTTCGACATGCCGCTCACGTTCCCGGACTACCACGCCGAGGCGCCCGGCGCCGCACAGGGCGGCCGCTCGATGGTGACGCGTCCATACGACGCGCGCGAACTCGGCCCGTTGCTCAAATCCCTCGGCCCTGTGCTGCCGGAACTGACGGTCTTCGGCGTGACGATCGGCTCCGGCAAGGAGATCGTCCATTTCATGCGGGTGACGCGATCGCTGCAGTCCGCGTGGTATGTCACCAAACGCCTGACCAAACATTTCCTGGAGGTAATGAAGTACGGGCGGGGCATGACGCTGACTAACGGCAATGCGCTGGCCGCGCGGCTCGCGAAGTCGGCAGCCGACCTGTCGATCCCGGTATGGCTGTCGTCGCCTGCCGTGCAGTTGTTGCAGGAGGGGGGGCGCGTCACCGGCGCGGTGCTTGAGCGCGACGGCCAGCGGGTCAGCGTGAAGGCGCGTCACGGTGTGGTGCTGGCCAGCGGCGGATTCCCGCACAACCTCGAGCGGCGCAAGGAGACTTACCCGCACGTGAAGGCCGGGCACGGCCACTTCTCGCCAACGCCGCAGACCAATGTGGGCGACGGCATGCGAATGGCCGAAGAGGTGGGCGGTGTGTTCGACAAGACCCTGTCGAATGCCGCCGCGTGGACGCCCATGTCGCTCGTGCCGCGCAAGGACGGCACGACCGGCATCATGCCCCACTTCATCGACCGGGCGAAACCAGGCGTGATTGCCGTCAGCCTGGATGGCAAGCGATTCGCCAACGAGGCGAACTCGTACCACGATCTCGTGCAGGCAATGATCGCCGCCTCGAAGGGCAAGCCGGAGACGGCGTGCTGGCTGATCGCCGACCATGCGGCGATCCGGCACTACGGCCTCGGCTTCGTGAAGCCGTTCCCAATGCCGCTCGGGCCGCATCTGCGCAACGGCTACCTCAAGCGCGGCAAGACGATCGAGGACCTTGCGAAGCAGATCGGTGTCGATCCGGCGACACTCGCCGCCACCGTTCGCCGGTACAACGAAACAGCGCAGTACGGCCGCGATCCCGAGTTTGGGCGCGGCAGCAAAGCCTACAACCGCTATCAGGGCGACGCGCTGCACACGCCCAATCCCTGCGTCGCGCCGCTGGCCAACGGTCCGTTCTATGCGCTCAAGCTCGTACCGGGCGACCTTGGCTCATTCATGGGCATCCGTACGAACGAGCACGCCCAAGTCGTCTCCCGGGACGGCGATCCGATCCCCGGCCTCTACGCAGCGGGCAACGATGCGGCAAGCATCATGGGCGGCGAGTACAGCGGTGCGGGCATCACGCTCGGCCCGGGTCTGACCTTTGGCTATGTCGCGGGCAACCACATCGCCGATCACGTTCAGGCCACGCCCCCGAAAGCGAGCGCGGCCGCCCCGCGCGAGCCTCTGGCCATGCACTGAATTCCCTAATCGATTTTTGTCACCCACGCGGCCGCATTGCGGCGGCCGCGTGGCGGCGTTCACCCTGAATTTCCCTCGATTGCAATCATGATGATTCCTAAACTCCTGACCGGGAAGGTCGCTTTCATAACTGGCGCGGGCCAGGGCAACGGCCGGGCCATCGCCATCGGCCTCGCAGAAGCCGGCGCGACGGTCGTCGTGACCGACATGAACGAAGCCAATGCCGACGAGACGGCGGCGATGATCGATGCCCGTGGACATGCGGCACGCGCCTGCGCGCTGGACGTGACCGATGCCGCGCAATGCGGCGCCGTCGCCGAAGAGATCACCGCCTGCGTCGGCCCCGTCGACGTGCTGGTGAACAACGCCGGCATCCTCATTCGCGAGGGCATCGACAGCGAGAATGCGCTGGCCAACCTGCAGCGGGTGATGAAGGTCAACCACGAAGGGACTTTCAACGTCTGCCACGCGTGGTTGCCGGCCCTGCGGCAGACCCGTGGCGCCATTGTCAACGTTGCGTCCATCGCGTCGCTTTCGGGCCAGCCGAACACGCTCGGCTACTCGCCCTCGAAGGGCGCGGTGAAGATGCTGACCCAGTCGCTGGCAGCCGACCTCGCGCGCGACGGTGTGCGCGTCAATGCCATTGCACCGGGCGTCATCGAAACGCCCATGACCGTTTCCACGCGCACGGACCCGGCGAAGCTCGAACGCTTCATGTCCCGCATCCCGATGAACCGGGTTGGGCAACCCGAAGAGCTGGTGGGCGCGGTGCTGTTTCTCGCCTCGTCGATGTCCACCTATGTGACCGGCGTGACCCTGCCCGTGGACGGCGGGTACCTCGCCGCCTGACCCTCACAAACGAGGCAAGCGCGCACAGCGCGCTTGCCCCCCCATCCAGGAGACAACGATGAAACAGGCATCCCGCACGATCGACGTGCAGTCCTTCATCGACGCCGAACGCTTTTCCCCTTGCCAGTGGCTGGTCCTCGCCTTCTGCTTCCTCGTCGTGGCGGCCGACGGCTACGACACGGCGGCAATCGGTTTTATCGCACCGTCGCTGGCGCACGAGTGGGGCATCGGCCGCGGCGAACTCGGTGTCGTCATGAGCGCAGCACTGGCTGGCCTGAGCCTGGGCGCGATCTTCGCGGGACCCGCGGCGGATCGCATTGGCCGGAAGACGGTACTGGTGGCGGCTGTCACGTGCTTCGGAGGATGGACACTCGTTGCCGCCCATGCACAGACCGTCGGCACATTGACCGTCCTGCGCTTCCTGACCGGACTCGGGCTCGGTGCGGCCATGCCGACGACCATCACGATGATGTCGGAATACGCGCCGTCGCGTCTGCGCTCCCTTGCGGTGAATGCCATGTACTGCGGCTTCTCCGGTGGGCTGGTGGCGGGCGGCGCGGCATCGGCCTGGCTGATTCCTCATTTCGGCTGGCGAAGCGTGTTGACGGCTGGCGGCATCGCGCCGCTGATACTCGCCTTACTGCTCCTTGCGCTGCTTCCGGAGTCGGCCCAGTTCCTGGCGGTGCGCGCCGGGGCGCCCGAGCGGATCGCGCGCATCCTGAAGCGCATTGCACCTCGGCAATCGCTCGAACACTGCGTGTTCGTCGCGCCGATGGCTTCGGCAGGCAAGGCGGGAAAGGCTTCGGCTCTTGCACTCATCCTGTCGGCCGGATACCGGCGGCGCACGTTCCTGCTCTGGCTGTCGTGCTTCATGGGTCTGGTGATCTATTACCTGATGACGAACTGGATGCCGACGCTGTTCCGTGAAGCCGGATTCAGCGTGGAACGTGGCGCGTTGCTGGCCTCCCTCTTTCCCCTTGGCGGCTTGCTCGGCAATCTTGTTGCGGGCTGGCTCATGGACCGCTTCAATGCCAACCGTACCATCGTCGTAGCGTACCTGCTGGCCGCTGTGCTCGTCATCGTGGTGGGACGCGGTGTCGAACATCCGGAGTTCCTCGGCATCTCGCTTTTCCTTTGTGGCACCCTGGTCACGAGCGCGGCAACTTCGATGTCCACCTATGCCGCAGGCCTCTATCCGACCGAGGCGCGTACGACGGGCGTGGCGTGGATGCAGGGCATCGGGCGGATCGGTGGCATGGCCGGCGCCTTCATCGGCGCAGGCCTTCTCGGTCTTGGCTGGGGCTTCGGCGATGTATTCGGCCTGCTCGCCGTGCCGGCGCTGCTCGCGGCAGGGTCGGTCTTCATGATCGCGAAGCCCCGGCACGCCTATCCGATGGCAAGGGTGGCGGAGTGAGGCGGTTCGGCGCTCTCGCCATTGCGGCGGTCATGAGCATGGCGTCCATGCGCGCCTGTGACGCCTTGCTTCCGGCACTGTCGTCGGGCTTCGATGTACCCATTGGCATGGCGGCGTGGTCCATCTCCGCGTTCGCGCTGGCCTATGGCCTGATGCAGCTCGTATATGGACCGCTCGGCGACCGCTTCGGCAAACTCCGCGTCGTCACCCTTGCGCTGACAGGCTGTGCCGTTGCGAACGTCATGGCCGCCGTGGCCCCGACCATGCCCGCCCTCGCGCTGGCCCGGGGACTCTCGGGCGCAGCCGCGGCGGGTGTCATCCCCATGAGCATGGCGATGATCGGCGATACGGTTCCGGTCAGGGACCGGCAGCAGGTACTTGCCCGCTTCTTCCTCGCGACCATCGGCGGGATGATCGGTGGCCAGTGGATGTCCGGGCTGATCGCCGACTGGCTGCACTGGCGCATTGTCTTCTGGGTGCTAGCGGCGGGCTCCGGCGTCGCGGCGCTCGTCGTGCGGATGCAGGGATCGGGCATGGTCTCCGACCTGATTGCCAGGCGTTCATTCGGGGAGCAGTTCCGCAGCGTGCTGGGTCGGCCACGCGCCAGACTGGTGTTCGCAGTGACGGCGATCGAAGGCCTGTTCACCCTGACGGGATTTGCCTTTGTGCCGACCTATCTGCACGGCCGCTTCGGGCTCGGCCTGGGTACGGCCGGCGCGGTGATGGCGATGTATGGCGTCGGTGGCCTGGTATACGTGGCGCTGTCCGGCGTGCTGATTAGGCGTCTGGGCTCTGATGCGCTGGCCGCCCTCGGAGGCGCGCTCCTGGGTGCCGCCTTCGCCATCGTGGCGGTCGGACCACGGTGGGAATGGAGCGTGCCCGGATGTTTCCTCGGCGGACTCGGCTTCTACATGCTTCACAACACCTTGCAGACCCAGGCGACCGAGGTGTTCCCACCATCGCGCGGTACAGCGGTAGGGCTGTTTGCCGCGAGCCTGTTTCTTGGGCAGGCGCTCGGCATGAGCGGCGCTGCGGCCGTCGCCGGCACCCTCGGCGAGCGATGGCTGTTTGCCGCCGCCGCCGTGGCTCTTCCCCTTCTCGGCATGGCATTCGGAGGACGGCTCCGCACAGACGGTCCCCGTCACCGTCCCGGATAGCAGCCATAGATGCCTGCCACCTGCCAGCCACCGACCCAGTTTGCCCTGAAGCGATCACGACGCTGATCGCTTTTGGCCTCCACTTCCCGATTCACCTGACGACGGGCCGTTCGGCGCGTCGAGGAAATCCCCTTTTTTCAGAACCCGAACGAACACGCATCAAGACAACTGGAGGATCCAAGATGCAAGACTTGACGACAAGAGCCGGTATCACCTGCTGCGTGGCGCTCTCCCTGCTGGGTGCCACAGGATTGGCCCATTCCGAAGTGACCCTGTATGGCGTAGTTGATAGCGGCATCGAATACGCCAATCACCAGCCCGGGAATGGAGACAGCGTTTACCGCGTGACTTCCGGAAATATCGCCGGGTCCCGCTGGGGACTTCGGGGAACCGAAAACCTCGGAAATGGTGTGCGAGGCGTGTTCGTACTGGAGAGCGGGTTCGACGTCGACACCGGAAAATCCGGCCAGGGTGGCCGCCTCTTCGGCCGCATGGCCTATGTCGGACTGCAGGGATCGTGGGGCGGAATCCTGCTGGGAAGGCAGCAAAGCGCGTTCTTCGACTTCGTCGGCAACTACGATCCCATGACGCTGGCGACCAAGTATTCGATCTTTACCCAGGATCTCGCATACATCCAGCGGGCCGACAATACGGTCAAATATGTCGGCACCTTTGGCGGCCTGACCGCGTCGGCGTTCTACAGCTTCGGCGCGGACAGCAGCGTGGTCAATGGCAGTGAAGTGCCCGGCCATGCGAGCCTGGGGCGCGAGTACGGCGGCTTCCTGACCTATGACGCCGGGCCGTTTGGTGTCGCTGCCGCGTATGACGAAATCAACACCGGCACTGTCACCGTCACGCCGGATGCCAAGGTGAGGCGAGTTTCCACGGCAGCGACCTACAGGATCGGCCCGGCGAAGCTGTTTGCCGGTTATCGCTGGGCAAGAGGCTATGACGGCGGCGTCGTACTCGGGTCCGTCGCGGGCGCAGCGAACCAGGGCTCCAACCTGTACTGGCTGGGCGCCAACTGGCAACTCACGCCTGCTATCACGTTGGCTGGTGCCGCCTATTTCCAGGATTTCAGAAATACGGGTAGTGATCCCTGGCTGTTTGCCTTCAATGCCGACTATGCCTTCTCGAAGCGGACACACGCGTATACCTCTCTCGGCTATACAAAGAACAAGGGCGTCTCGAATCTCGGCTTCTTCGACTCCGGCAAGTCGTTCGGAAATGCCAATCCCGGCCAGAATCAGCTAGGAGCCGTCGTAGGGGTGCGGCACATCTTTTGAAGTCCGCAAGTAGTTCCTTCCTTCTGCCTCTGCCTGCCTCGCTCCCACGTCTGGGGAGCAGGCACGCGCCAGCGCTCGTACTCTGGCAGAGGGCTTTGCAGGCCTGAAAGTGAAGGGACTGGCCTGCTGACTGACACCTTGTCTCGCCACATTGGCGACGTCACCAAGTGGGTTCGCCGACGATCGCACGCAGCCGGCGGTCGAGCCTCTGCGAACTTCCGCAACGGCGGGGCACTTGCCGGCCGGCAGGAAGGCTCGGACGACCGCTGTAGGCTGGAAGCCGCCATCTGCCCATCCGATCAGCGAAAACTTGGCTGGACGTTCCGTCGTTACCGTGTCGATGGCAGGCGTCGCGGCCTAAGCCTCCCGCGCTTGTTGGAAGAACGCGGGAGGCACTTCCGGGCCCCATATCCACAACTGATCCTCCGTTCCCTGGACTGTGGTTGCCGGTACTGTGTTGTCGTAGAGGTCACCGTCGGCGTAATGCTCGACGCGGAAACCATCCGGGTCCCACCAATAATCGAATATCTGGCTGCCAAGAACATGGCGGCCGACACCCCAGTGGGCCTTGTAGTTCTTCGACTTCAACCACTCATGACCCATATGGACCGCGTCGAAATCCTGCACTTCGAAGGAAACATGATGGACGTTCGTTGCTTCCGCCCTGGCGATCAGAAGCGTGTGGTGATCGGTAGGCGTCACCCCCTGATCACAACGCATGAAGAATCCGAGATATTCGTCTGTGGAGCCCGGTTGCAGCATCGCGTCTGAAACAATCATGCCCAGGTTCCGAACCGCCCAGTCCCTTGCAGCCACAGGGTCGGGCACGCCCAAGGCGATATGTCCCAGGCGAAGCACCTGGCACGGTCCACGGCGGGGTCGTTGTGGCGTGTTGAAACGTGCCTTCCGGATGCCCTCATTCAGCACGGACGGCGGACAGACCGGCAACTCCGCGACGTCCTCGATACCGTGAACCAATTCGAGCTTTACGCCGCCTGGCAACTCGACGTCAACGCACAGGCCACCGCCGGGACGATCGAGCTCACGAATTCGCGATGCCCCCTCGAAACGCGTCGCATGCTTCAGATCTTCCTCACTGTCCACTTCGAGACCGATCGCCTTGAGCGCCGGTTCGGCGGACTGTTCGGCCACATACAGATAGGGACTGGACAGCGCCCCCCTGAAATAGGCGGCGTGCCCAGGCCATTCCACGGGAACAAGGCCAAAGTCAGCCATGAAACTCCGGGTCCTGGCAAGGTCGCTGACCCCATAGACGACATATTTTCCACCACGAATCTTGATCACGACGGTCTCCGGTACGCGTATTCTTCTTTGGCCTCGGCGGGCCGGAATTCAGTTCCTTGCAACGATCGGTGTCGTCACCGCCACGATACCCTGCACAGCCACCTCGATGACCGATCCGGGCCGGGCATATATACGCGGATTCCGGCCAAAGCCGACACCCGCCGGTGTACCCGTGGCAATCAGATCTCCGGGCCGCAAGGTGATCGTCCGCGTGATGAACTCGATGATCTCGGAAACGGAAAACACCATGTCGGCAGTGGTACCGTCCTGCATGACTTCGCCGTCGACCCGGGTTGTCAACCGCGTGTTCGCGAGATCCACCGAGTCTGCGGTAGCGATGACCGATCCAATCGGCCCGCTGCTGTCGAGATTCTTGCCGATGCCCCACTGGCCCGTGCTGAGCGTCATGCTCTGGAGCTGGGAAGCTCGTCCGCTCAGATCATTGAAGACGGTGTAGCCCAGTACACCGTCCAGCGCTTCGCCCTGATTCGCTTCAAGCAGCGGCTTCCCGATGATCGCCGCGAGTTCAACCTCCCAATCCACGCCGTCCGGCTCCGTCGAGGGCACTGGTACAGCGGTGCCCGACGTCACCAGCGTCGATGCCCAGCGCGCAAACAGGTTGGGGAAAGGTGGCGTCGGCAGGCCGCCCTCCTTGCCATGCTCAACATAGTTGATGGCTACGCAGATAATCTTCGCACTGGGTGGAACGGGTACCGCCAAGGTAACGTCCGCCAGCGGCAGAGAGCCCTTGCGCAGTGTCCGGGCCTGCGTCAGCCAGCCTTCCGTATCCTTGTAGAAGCTGCGCAAGGACGTCAAGGGCGCGATAAGGCCATCGGCCAGGACGCCGATGTCGGCCCCGCGTTCGACGTCGGCGTTGGAAGGGCGATAAGCGATCAAGTGCATGCTAATTCTCCAGGGGTATTGGGATTCCCCTGCTGCAATTCGACAGGGGTGCGCCGCGGTAGCGCGGCATCCGCCAATGGATGGCGGGACATAGTGAGCCTCAGGCGCTGCCACTGAAGGCGAGCGATATGGGCAACGCCTTCTGGTCTGGTTCGGGCCATCGCTGCGATACAGTCTTGAGCTTGGTGTAGAAACGTGCGGCGTCTGGCCCATAGAGATGGGATTCACCGAACTTCGAGCGCCGCAGGCCGCCGAAGTTGAAGTACCCCACGGGAAGCGGCACCGGAACGTTAACCCCGACCATGCCGGACTCGATCTCGTTCGCGAAGCGATGCGCAGACTTTCCGTCGCGGGTGAAGATGACCGAACCGTTCCCGTAGGCGTGCCGGTTCGTGATGGCAATGGCTTCGTCGAGTGTCGCCGCGCGCATGATGCCGCGCGCCGGTCCGAAGACCTCTTCCTTGTAGAACTCCATGTCCCACGTTACGTGGTCAATCAGCGTAGGGCCGAGGTAGTAGCCACGTTCATAACCGGGTACGCTCAGATTGCGTCCGTCAATGACGAGTTCCCCCCCGGCCTCCACGCAATCGCCAATGGCCCTCTCCACGGCCAGCTTGGACTGCGCCGAGATCACGGCCCCAAAATCGGCAGCGGAATCGTCATAGGCGCCCACCTTGAGCGCCTGGATCTTTGGCACGATAAGTGCACGCAGACGCTCCGCCGTTTCCATGCCGACGGGTAGCAACAACGATACGGCCATGCAGCGCTGGCTCGCCGAGCCATAGCCGGCCGAGACGAACGCATTGGCCGCAGCCTCGAGATCGGCGTCGGGCATCACCACCATGTGATTCTTGCCGCCGGCAAATGCGGCCACGCGCTTGTTATGCGAGGTGCCCTTCTGATAGATGTACTCGCCGACGGCCGTGGAGCCCACAAAGCTGACGCCTGCGATGCCAGGGTGTTCGAGCATCCCGTCGACCACCTCCTTGTCGCCCTGTACCACGTTGAAAACGCCGTCGGGCAAACCCGCTTCTTGCCACAGGCGCGCAAACTCCAGCGCAGCGCCGGGAACCTTCTCCGACGGTTTCAGGACCACGCCATTGCCAACCGCCACGGCCATCGCAGTCATCACGGCAGGCACCATGATCGGGAAGTTGAATGGCGTGATGCAACCCACCACGCCGATTGGCACGCGCATCGAGAACACGTCGATGTCGCCGCCGACATTGATGGCGTGCTCTCCTTTTGTCACGTGGGGCGCATTGGTCGCGAATTCGATCGCCTCGATGGCGCGGCCGATCTCTCCCTTTGCGTCGGCGATGGTCTTGCCGTGCTCGCGACCGATGATCTCGGCGAGCCGGTCGATATTGGCGATCATTAGCTCGCGAAGCTTGAAGATGACGGACTGGCGCGTTGCATGCGAGGCCCGGCCCCAGCGCTGGCCTGCCTCGGTGGCGGCCGCGACTGCGCGATCGAGGGTGGCGCGGTCCGCATAGGCGCAGCGCGCGATTTCCTCCCCCGTCGACGGGTTGAAGACCGCGCCGGTACGCGCGCCACTGTCCGGCTCAAGCTTTCCTGAAATGAAGTGTCCGATGGGTCTCGCCATGATTCGTGTGTCTCCGTGAGCAATAAGAGCGAATGCTACATCGACATTTATGCATTCGGTATGGCAAGATGTGCATTGACGCAATGCGTTTTTGCATAAATGGGAGGGGTGGTGAATCAGTTCAACTGGGATAACTTGCGGGTATTTCTCGCCCTGGCGCGGGCGCAATCCGCGTTGGAGGCGGCGCATGTGCTCGACATGAATCAGTCCACCATTTCCCGTCGTCTGGCGCGACTCGAAGAGGACATCGGATCGAAACTGTTCGACCGGAGTTCGCAAGGCCATCGCCTCACAAGCGCGGGGCACCGCCTGCTGGAGCATGTGGAGAAGCTGGAGAGCACGCTCGCGACCGTGGAATCCGAAGTCTTCGGAGATAGCCTGGCCCTAACCGGCGAGATTCGGCTAGGTGCGACGGAAGGGTTCGGCAGCTACTTTCTGGCGCCGCACCTGGCGCACTTCTGCACACGACATCCGGGCATCGCCGTCGACTTGCTGCCGATGCCGAGAAACATAAATTTGTCCAAGCGCGAAGCCGACGCTTCCGTTACCGTCGATCGGCCTACCACGGACACCTTTGTCACCAGCAAGCTTGCACAGTACCGACTGCTTCCATACGCCACGCAGGACTATTTGCACCGCCACCCGGCGATCCGTGGCCTGGCAGACCTTCCCGGTCAGCGATGGATCGACTACGTGGACGATCTGGTCTTCGCGGAACAGCAGTTCAGCCTGCACAAGTGGTTGCCCGCGGCAAGGCCGTTCATGCGCAGCACCAGCGTAATCGCGCAACTTCAGGCCGTCCGCTCCGGGCTCGGCATGGCCGTTTTGCCGTGTTTCCTGGGGTCCGTGACTGAAGGTCTCGTTCCCATCCTTCCCGCCGAAATCGACATCATCAGAACCTTCTGGCTAGTCGCACCGCAGGAACGAAGAGAGCTCGCGCGAATCAAGGCGCTATGGGACTACCTCCGGCAAGTTGCCGACGCAAACGCCGATTTCCTCATGGGCAAGTCCGCAAGCATTGAATGGCTGCCGCGGTAGACGCTCAACCGGGTTCGAAAGCGGCCATCCGGAGCGCCAGCATGTGAGCGAATCGCGTCCGACACTCGGCAAGCATTGCGCCTTGAAACGACGAAGCGGCGCGGATGCCTGCCGCTCAGTGGCTTGGATTGCTACTCTTCCAACGCCTCGGCTAGTAGAACCAGATCCGCGAGTGCCTTGCCACCGGCCGAAATGTGAGTACGCATGGCCTCGGCCGCGGCGTCGGATTGCCCACTCAGGATCGCTTCGACAACCAGCCCGTGCTCGCGATATGACGTCGCGATACGCGCTTCGTTGATCAGGTCTTTCTTTTGCCAGTAGATCGCCAGGCGGCGCCGAAGCTGGACGATCTGCTCCGACAGGAACGGGTTCGCCGCGGCGATATAGAGCACTTCGTGGAACGCACGATTGGCCTCCGAATAGGCCGCCGCGTCGCGCGCATGCGCAGGCACGCCCGCTGCTTCGTGAGACTGGGACAACGCCAGCTTGCCTGCGGACGAAATGCGTTGCGTAGCCAGCCGCGCGACCACGCCCTCCATTTCCGCCAGTGTCTCGAACATCGCCACCAGTTCGGCGGCACTCGGCTTGTGCACAAACATGCCGGCCCGCGGAACGATCGTCACCAGCCCTTGCGCGGCCAGCATCAGCAATGCCTCGCGCACCGGCGTGCGCGAACTTTCGAACTGGTCGGCCAGCGTCTTCTCGTCGATCTGCGCGCCGGGGCGCAAATCCCCGGCCTGAATGGCGGCGATCACGCTCTCTCTGATCCGGTCTTGTAGCGATTGCACGGGTTAACCCTCTTATTGCCGTTGGAAAATATCTGTAGCCTACATTGATATATCAAATCGGCTTTGAGATATAACGACATGGATGATACTCCACCCTCGCTGGCGGTCGACGGCCGCGTCGCCACGATCACGCTGCGACGCCCCAAGGTGGCCAACCGGCTCAGCCCTGGCGACCTGAATGCGCTGCGCGAGCAGCTTGGTGCCGTCAACGCGATGGACGATGTCCTTGTGCTACGAATCGCCGCCGAAGGCAAGTATTTCTGCAGTGGTTACGACATCGGTGCACTGGCAGGCAAGTCCGACGAAGGTGCTGTCAGTTTCGGCGACGTGATCGATGCCGTCGAAGCCGCCCGGCCCGTCACCATTGCCGCGATCCAGGGCGGCGTCTACGGGGGCGCCACCGATCTTTGCCTGGCTTGCGATTTTCGCGTGGGTGTGCCGGCCTGCGACATGTTCATGCCCGCCGCCCGGCTCGGCCTGCATTTCTATCGAGGCGGCATGGAGCGCTACGTGTCGCGGCTGGGACTCAATGCCGCCAAGCGCCTGTTCCTGACGACTGACCGCATCGAGGCCGACGAAATGCTGCGTATCGGCTTTCTTACTGAGATCGTGCCAGCCGATGCGCTTGCCGCGCGCGTGGAGGCGTTGAGCAGTCAGTTGGCCGGCATGGCGCCGATCGCGTTGCTCGGCATGAAGCATCACCTCAATGACATCGCGTGCGGCCGGCTCGACGCCGAAGCGCTGCAACGCGACATCCACCGCTCGGAGACATCCGAGGACCTGCGCGAAGGTGCCGCAGCCTGGAAGGAGAAACGGACCCCTGCGTTCCGCGGCAGGTAGCCCTCGCCGCGCCCATTCACTCAAGTGGCGACACAGCTACGGAGGAGACACAATCATGACGACCACCCCGACCTATCGAATGACCCATCGCGCCGCGCTGACCGTGCTCGGCGCAGTGCTTGTCGTCCTGCCTGCTGCCGCAGAGGCGCAGGCCAACTATCCGAACAAGCCGATCCGCCTTGTGATCGGTTTCCCGGCGGGCGGTGGCGCCGACAATACAGCGCGGCTCTATGGCGACGCACTGAGCCGTGAACTGGGCCAGCCCGTGGTGGTCGACAACCGGCCCGGCGCGGGCACCACGATTGCCGCCGAGTACGTCGCCAAGTCCGCACCCGACGGCTATACGCTCTTTATCGCGACGGCCAGTCTGATGGGCGGCGACAAGGTGCTCTACAAAAACATCCGCTACGAGCCTTCGGACTTTGCGCCGATCACCAAGTTGTCCGCCGCGCCACTGATCCTGGCCGTCAACAAGGACAGCGGCATCCGGAACGTGCAGGACTTGATCACGCGGGCCAAGGCGCATCCCGGCGCGCTGAACTACTCGTCGTCGGGCAATGGCGTGATCACGCACCTGGCTGGCGTCTATTTCAACAAGCTGGCCGGGGTACGGATGACACACGTGCCCTACAAGGGCGGTGCACCGTCGGCGCAGGCCGTGGCCGCGGGCGACGTGCAACTGACTTTCGGCACCGCGCCGTCGGTCAAGCCGATGATCGACACCCACAAGGTGCTGCCGATCGCGGTCACGTCCGCGCAGCGCTCCAACGCGAATCCACAGTTGCCGACGATTGCCGAAAGCGGCCTCAAGGGATACGACTTGTCCGCCTGGTACGGCGTCTTCGCCCCGGCCAAGACGCCCCCCGAGATCATCGACAAGCTCTTCGCGGCCACCGCCAAAGTCATGGCGGACCCCGAGCTGAAGAAGCGCTTCCTGGCCCAGGGCGACGAGATTTCGGTGTCGTCCTCGGTGGCGGAGTTTCGTGAATTCACCGCGCGCGAAGGCAAGATCGGCGTGGACCTGGCGCAGTCCAGCGGCGCAGGGATCGACTGATCCGGCATGTCCGGACCGCATTGAAAGGAGCATGGCATGACATTTCCCCAAGGCCCGCTGGCTGGCATCACCGTCATCGACCTGACCCGCGTGCTCGCGGGCCCCTACTGTACGATGATGCTGGCCGACCTCGGTGCGCGCGTCATCAAGATCGAGAACCCCGACGGCGGCGACGACTCGCGCCAAGTTGGGCCGTTCGTCGATGGCGAATCGGCGTACTTCGCATCGGTGAACCGCAACAAGTCATCGATCGCGCTCGATCTCAAGAACGCGGACGACCGTGCCGTGCTGGACAAGATGTTGGCCACCGCCGACGTGCTGGTGGAAAACTTCCGCGCCGGCGTGATGGAGAAACTCGGCTACACATGGGATACCCTGCGCTCGCGCCATCCGCGCCTTGTGTATGCATCCATCTCCGGCTTCGGACAAACCGGCCCCTATCGTAACCGGCCCGCCTACGACATGGTGGTGCAGGCGATGGGCGGGCTCATGAGCGTGACGGGCGAACTTGGCGGCAATCCGGCGCGCGTGGGCGTGTCGATCGGCGATATCGGCGCCGGGCTCTATGCCACCATCGGCATCCAGGCTGCCCTGCTCCAGCGCGCCACTACCGGCGTGGGCGAGCGCGTCGATATCTCGATGCTTGACTGCCAGGTGGCGCTGCTTGAGAACCCCATCGCGCGGTTCTCGGCCACCGGCAACGTACCGAAGCCGTTGGGCACGCGGCATCCATCGATCACGCCGTTCGACATGTTTGCCACGCGGGACGGCTTCATCGTGATCGCCGTAGGAAACGATGCGCTGTTCGCGCGGCTGTGCACGGCGCTGGACTGTCCCGAATGGATCGACGATCCGCGCTTCGTCTCAGTGCCGGCGCGCAACGAGCACCACGTCGCACTCAAGTCCTGCATGGAGGCCCGTTTGGCCGATGGCACCACGGCCGACTGGGAAGTCATCCTCGGAACGGCAGGCGTCCCGCATGGCCCACTGAATGGCGTGCCGCAGATTATGGACAACCCGCATGTGGCGTCGCGCAACATGCTGCTTGACGTTGGCATTGGCGCTGGCAAGACGCTGCGCGTATCCGGCAATCCGGTGAAGATCGGCGACAAATGGGATGCCGGTGCATTTCGCAGAGCGCCGTCCCTCGATCAAGACCGTCATCCCCTGCTCGACGAATTCACGGGACACGAGATGAGGTCGTGAGGCCCGTCGTTAGGGCCGGCGCAAGCCCCCCCTACGCCGGCACGGATACCAACTGTCCTCCACGCACTCTGGCTGTCCTCATTGCAGCCCGGCGAGTCGCTTCAGCGAGCGTTTGGGTTGCGCGTTCACGAAACAGTGAGAACGGCCTTTGGCTCGAGAAAAGCCTCGAGCCCAAACGTGCCGTACTCGCGGCCGATACCAGATTGCTTGAAGCCGCCGAATGGCGCCGCCGGTTCGTGTGTCAGCGTTTGACCAGTACTCGACCCGCTTCGATTCGCCGTGCGAGCGCACGCGCACGCTGATCATCCGCCGAAAATACGTAAGCTTGCAAGCCGTAATCGGTGTCGTTGGCGATAGCGACCGCATCTTCGGGATCGCGGTACGTGATAATCGACAGCACAGGACCGAAGATCTCTTCGCGGGCAATCGCCATGTCGTTGGCCACATCGCTGAAGACGGTCGGACGCACGAACCATCCTGCGTCGATGCCATCTGGCCGGCCTTCGCCTCCCGCGATCAGACGCGCGCCTGGGTCGATGCCGATCCGTATATAGCGCTGCACGCGTTCCCACTGCTTCTGGCTGACCATTGGACCGACAGTCGTCCGCGGATCGCGCGGATGGCCTGCCTGCGTGCGCGCAACTTCTTGCTGCACCCGCGCTTCGAATTCCGCGAGCCGCTGCTGCGGCACCAAAATACGCGTGCCCGCGATGCACGCCTGGCCGCTATTCATGAAGCCGGTCTGAATCGCGAGTGGTACCACCTCGTCGAAGTTCGCGTCGTCGAGCACGAGTACCGGCGACTTGCCGCCAAGTTCGAGCGTCACGCGCTTCAACGTCTCGGCACCCGCGCGCAGAATCGTCTTGCCGACCGCGGTCGAACCGGTGAACGACAGCTTTGCGACATCCGGATGCGAACTGACCTGCGCGCCGACCGTTTCGCCGCGTCCCGTCACGATGTTGAACACGCCCGGCGGCAAGCCGGCTTCGTGCAACGCTTCGGTGACGATGCGCGTCTGGATCGCGCTCATCTCGCTTGGCTTGATGACGGCCGTGCAGCCCGCAGCCAGCGCGGTGGCGAGCTTGCCGCAGATGAAGCCCGCGTTACTGTTCCACGGCGTAATCAGACCGGCGACACCTAGCGGCTGCATCACGACCTCAGCAGTACCCGCGCGACGCGTGAACGCATAGTCCTGCAGCACCTTCGCCGCTTCGAGCAGCACATTGCTCGCGTGCTGCGCCATCCAGCGACCGCGCGATACGCGGCGCCCCATATTCCTCCGTGATCGCTTCGTACAGCTCGTCCTCTTTAGCGACGACGGCTTCGTGCATGCGCTTGAGCATGTCAATGCGCTCTCGTTTGTTGGTGCGGGAAAACGCGGGAAGAGCGCGCTTTGCGGCGGCGATCGCATCGCGCGCGTCTTGCGCATCGGCGAGACGCACGCGGCTAATTACCTGCTGGGTCGCCGGATTGAAGAGGTTGAACAGTTCGTCCCCGTGCGGTGTAACAAACGCGCCGTCGATATAAATTTTGTCGATGATCTGCATGGCTGCTACCAGAAAATGTTCCAGACGACACAAAGATAGACCCGATCCATTGCGCTGACTAGTCGTACAATACGGCATGTGCCGTTGAAAAATTTGGGACAATGAACACATCGGGCTTGGGCGAACTGGAGGCGGTGATGGCCGTCGCGCGTCATCGCAGCTTTCGCGCGGCCGCGACGGATCTTGGCATGTCGACGTCTGCGCTCAGTCATGCGGTGGCGGCGCTCGAAGCACGTATCGGCGTACGGCTCTTCAATCGCACGACACGCAGCGTGTCGCTGTCAGAAGCCGGCGCGCAGTTCGTCGACAGCGTCGCGCCCGCACTCTCGACGATCCGCGTCGCGATCGAACAGGCGGGCAGTTTCCGCGACACGCCATCGGGCACGCTGCGCATCAATGCGTCAACCGGCGCGGCCAGGCAGGTGATGCCGCTCTTCATCGAATTCCTGCAGCGCTATCCGGAGATGAAACTCGATCTAGTCACCGAAGGGCGCCTGATCGATATCGTCGTCGAAGGCTTCGATGCTGGCATTCATCTGACCGAAACGGTGCCGCAGGAAATGATCGCGGTGCCCTTCGGTGACAGGCAGCGCTTTGCCGTGGTCGGCAGTCCAGCCTATTTTGCGCGGCAAAAGCCGCCGCGCACGCCCGCCGATCTGAACGCACACCGCTGCATCCGCTCACGCATGCCGGGCGGCGCGATATATCAGTGGGAGTTCGAGCGGCACGGCGAAACGTTGCGTATCGACGGCAAAGGCGCGCTGACGCTCGACGAGCCGGGCCTGATGCTAGCGGCGGCGCGTGCCGGTCTCGGTCTTGCATATCTGACCGAATGGAACGTCGCCGCGGATCTGGAAGCTGGCACGCTGGTTCGCGTGCTGGACGATTGGACGCCCCCGCTCGACGGCCTCTGTCTGTACTACCCGGGCCGCCGCCACGTGCCGGCCGGACTACGTGCGCTGATCGACATGATCCGCGACCACGCCAATGAGCGGCGGGCGCGCCGTCAGCGCACGTCAGCATAGGGGGCAGAGCCCGGCGCAAGGACCTGGTGCGGCGTTACGAGGTACGGACGACCGATGCGCCCCCCAAAGCTGCCATTTACCTGATGAGACGGCGAATGGCAAATGTGGGTCGGGTAGAGCCGAGCAGCGCCCTCCCCTTGCTTGACCGAGGTCCGGCCAGTTTCGGCCGTTGCCCGTCGCTATAGCGCGGGCAGTTGAGCGTCGGCTCCGTACCAGGCACCGGACGCTCGCCGCCTCAATATCCCGTCACGGTGTCGGCCATACCAGCCCTACTAGGATGCGGAGTCGATTGGCCGAAGGTGGCCATGACCTTCGGCCTTCCAAGCACACGATAGAAAGAACGGGATTCGGTGAGTTCGGCAGACTTCGCGTAAACTGCGCCCGATCCCCCGTTCGCTAATTGGTCGGCTTGTGGCGACGGTCGAAGCTCCCGTTATGCGAGGAGGCGTCACGCATGCATGCAAGGCCTTTGCCGGATAGCAGTGCCATCGACCCGCACGCAAACGCGCCCGTGCGCGACCTGCGCCGTGTGCCCATCCATCCCGATCACTGGTTTCCACTGGCCTGGTCGAATGAGGTCAAGCGGGGCAAAGCTCTCGGGGTGCATTTTGCCGGCGATCCGATCGTGCTGGTTCGTACCGAGTCCGGTACGATATTCGCACTGGAAGATCGTTGCGCACACCGGCAGGTGCCGCTGCACGCGGGCGTGGTGGAAGGCGAGTCCATCCGCTGCGGCTATCACGGCTGGACTTATGACTGCACCGGCCGCTGCGTCGATGTGCCATACCTCGGGCGTGAGCGCCTGCCCAACGGCGTGCGTGCCTATCCCTGCCGCGAGGTGCAAGGCCTGATCTTTGTCTTTCCTGGCGATGTGGCGCTTGCCAAGGAGCGGCCGCTGCCCGCTCTGCCATCGGTGGCGGACAAGGCGTACAAGACGCGTCGCTTTGGCCGCGAGGTCAAGTGCCACTACTCCTTCATGCACGAGAACCTGATGGACATGAATCACCAGTTCCTACACCGGCGGCAGATGGGGCAGATGCGCGCGCGCTCGCTGGGCCGCCGTCGCGGCACGGACTGGGTGGAAGTGGACTACACGTTCGCGCGCATGGAAGGCAAGCAGCCTGTGGGCGAGGCGCTGGTGTTTGGCGCCACCAAGAAGAACGGCGACCGGGACGACAAGGACGTGATGACGGTGCGCACCGGATATCCGTACCAGACCCTCCAGATCCGCTCGGGCGACGGCACGTTAGTGATGGACCTGTGGATCGTCTACGTGCCGCTGGATGCGGCGCAGCGCACCAACCGGACGTTTGGCCTGCTTTCCATCCGCAAGCCCGGCATTCCGTTTGCACTGGACCTGGCATGGCCGCTGCTGGTCTGGTTCACAGAACGCATCTTCAGGGAGGACCGCTGGATCGTCGAGCGCGAGCAAGAGGCCCACGACAAGCAGGGGGCCGACTGGAACCACGAGGTATTTCCGGTCATCATCGAATTGCGAGACGTGCTGCGCAACTGCGGCGGCCGCGCCATGATCCCGATCCGCGAGGTGGGCGACACGACCTGACGACGAGGCCAACGGGGACTAGGGTGTCGAGATGGCGGTTGTACTTTGGAAGCGGCCGTTCACCTGCCGGTACTCGCAACGGCTATAACGGGTCGGTAAGCGCCAGTGGGCAGCCGGGTGGCAGGTGTGTGGAATGGGGCAAATTCAGTATATAACAGTGGGCATGACGCAAATGGACTCCCTCTGGTTCAGCAACCCAACGCAGGCGTACCGGGGACCGGCAGGCTCGCGAGCGGCCGGCGCTGATCGCCGCCCCTTATCGGCACGCTCGATCATCCAGCACCAGGCGATGTTCGAGCATTTTCGTCGGCACCTGCTGGCACGAGGCACGACCATTGCCTCCTTTGGCACGGCCGACGTCGACGCGTTCTGGCAAACCCCCAATGGCCGCACATACTCCCAGGCGACCCGCATGCGGTATGTGAAGCTGCTGGACCGGCTGGCCGCCCACAAGGCTTCGGCCGTGCGCTGTGTGTCGACCCAGAGGAGTTGCTCCAGCGCCCCAGTTAGTCAAAGCCGGTGTTTGCGGGGCATGTGAGGCGGGGTCAGCCGCGCGATCGGCCTCCTGCTTTGGCTAGCCTCGCAACTGGCTCGCGGTTACGAACGAGCCACTTTGATCGGTTATTCGTTGCTCTTCCCGCGGCGGCTAGCCGATCGAGTATTGCGTGGTCTTGGCTGTATCTCAATTGAGATGCATAATGGTGCCAAATCACTGGAGGCGCCCCATGGCTCATACCTCGATGCTGCACATCCGTGTGGATGACGAACTCAAGGCCCAAGCGACCCAAAGTCTCGCCAGCGTCGGGCTCACGGTGTCAGACGCGGTCCGCATTCTCTTGACCCGCATCGCCACGGAGGGCGGCTTGCCGGCCGGGCTGACGACGGACCCAGCGGTGTACGACGCCTGGTTCCGCGCCAAGGTCCAGGAAGCGCTGGCCGACCCTTCACCGACGGCACTCCACGACCACGTCATGGACGAAGCCCAGGCCCTTATCGACAGGAAACGCCGTGCGCGCCGTTGAGTGGACGGCGTGGGCGAGGGCAGATTTGCTGGCGATCGTCGACTACATTTCCGACGACAATCCTGATGCGGCGCAGCACCTGAAGGACGAGCTCCAGGCGAAAGCGGCATGCCTGCCGGAACACCCTTGGCTCTATCGGGCCGGGCGCGTCGCAGGCACACGTGAGATGGTTGTGGGAGCGAACTACGTGGTGGTTTATCCTGCATGCCTGCCTTCGGTATGTCCATCGCGACTACATGACAAACGCGACGCTTCGGGAGCGTTTCGGCATTACCGTCCAGAACAGTACGACCGCGTCTCGCCTGATCAAGGAAGCGGTTGATGCAGGGATGTTGCGACCCTACGATGAAAGCGCCGGTCGTAAGTACATGAAATATGTGCCGTACTTGGCATAGTCTATTTGATGACCTACTCCCCGGCGCCGGCTTCGGCAGCCTATCAACAATAGGAAATTCCAATAAATTCAGTAGGTTAGTAGAAGTGCTTCTATTTGATGGTCGTTTCATGGACGATCATCACAGATGCTTCCTAAGCTTCCTAAGTATTCTTTTATGTGTCGCTACGTGACCTGAGTTCCTACAAGCCTTGGCGGATCCGGAACATCGCCAGCACGACGACTACCGAACCTGGGTCGGTGGGATTTTCGATCCCGCGGGATTCGACGTGAATGCAGTCAATGCCAGTCTGCGTACCCCGCGATAAGGGATGCGTTTGATTGGGCGGGCCCCGTGCTCCGCTTACGCAAAGAGCGCGGCAACATCATCTCACTGGGTCCCCGGCTACGGCTTACCACCGGTCCCCAGTGTGGGGTTGCTTTAGACTTGGCCACGGCCGCTAACCCGTGCATAGCGAGCGCAGCAGGGTTGCGACGTTGGCACGGCTGGTCGCTTGCACACGGGTCATGAGGTCATGACCAATTTGCCCCAATCCGTAGGTCTCAGCGATATCGTGTTGGAGGCGAGACCATAGGCCACTGGTGACCTCAGCGTCGGCCATTGCTCGGTGCGCCCGGCCGGCCATCGGCAAGTGCAGCATCTTCGCTAGCGTCGCTAGCTTGTGATTCTGTGCCTGCGGGTAAACGCGTCGCGCAACAAGCATCGTACAGGCGAACGACTGCGGTGCCGACATGCCGAGGTGAGCCAGCTCCGCCTGCCAAAACCTTCGGTCAAATCCCGCGTTGTGGGCCACCACGGGATGGTTGCCCACGAACTGTGCTGCTTCACGCATCACCGTCGATGCGGCGGGCGCCGATGCGATCATCTCGTTGGTAATGCCAGTCAGGCGCACCACCTCAGCAGGGATCCGCCTACCCGCATTCATCAAGCTTTGATAGCGGTCGACAACATTTCCGTCACGCATCAGGATGACAGCAATCTCCGTCGCTCGGTCACCTCGACTCGGCGACAGTCCTGTCGTTTCAAAATCAAGCACCGCAACGGTCTGCACGTGGCCCCTCTTGTCAGTCTGCGCACCGGGCCGCTTTTTGCCAAATGTTGGCGTGATCAGAGCGTACCAAGGAATGGCACCAGCACGGCATCCGCATTAAAGGGCATCATTCTCCCACGCTCTGGGTGCCCTGCCCCATTGGTAAGCCATGCTTTGGATACCAGGTGCGCGGATCCAGAGACGTTTGTTCGCGGCCGCGGCCTGACACAGTTATCGCGTCCGGATGTAGGCCCTGAACAGGCCCGGATGCAGGCCGCGCAGGGTCTTTCTTCGTTCGAGAAGTTCATGCTGCCGGCCTTCATGTTCGAGGCTCAACAGGTCAAGCACGATCCGCAGCCCCTGCTCTGGCAATGTATGCGTCGAGGACTCACACGCGCGCAGGAGACCCCGGTTTGTCAGTCAGTGCCCACGCTGGAAACCACGCAAGATCCTCAATGGTGCCGTCTCCGTCGAAATTCGCATCGAATCGCCGACGTAGCGCCAGCAAAGACGGATCCCCGAGCGATTGCATTAGCCCGCCAAGCCGCTTCGGCGACAGCCAGGCAAGCTCGACCAGGAGCGGCCACGCGGGTTCCAGCCCTTGGAGTCTGTAGACCGTCTCGGCCATCCATGCTAGCGGGATGGGAATACGCCGCTACGACTCGATCTGCTTGATGCTTTCGCGTGCCGCAGACCACTCCCCTGCGCGCATCCATAGCGGCGCGGCATGCCATTCCGGCATCTCGCGGTGAAATGGCAATGGTGAGGCGGCTTGCGCGGCGGCCCGCCACAGCGGTATGCACCAGGCCCTGCCCGCGACATCCCCGAATGCACGACATGCAACCGGCTCGCTCGGCGAGGGCCTCGCACGTGTCACGGAGTGCGGCATGACTGGCGATGTGATCAGGGGCTCAAGCGCGGCAAGCACGTCATTGCGAAGCATGATATCGCGGCTGTCTTCGAAGAGGTCGGGTTGAGTCGCGTGCTGCGCGAGATCGCGACTTGCGCGCTTCAGTCGCCGCACCCTAGCCCCCGCCTCTCGCAGTGGCGCAATGCCCCCCGGACTGTACTTTCACGAAAGTGAAATTATTACCCCTCGTGATGGACCGCCGTTCGTTCCTTGTCGCCGTAGTGGCAGTGGTAGCCGCAGTTGATGCTGCCAACCGCAACAAATCTCGCGCACGACAACCCCATCGGCCCAGACGTGACGACCGGCCGTCCGTGGCAACGCGATACTGCGCCGCATCGCCTCGACTTTTCAGCCGAGTCGCTACGCTGAAAAGTCCGAGAGCCCGACCACCGATGTGGAAGTTGAGGAGAGCGTTCGTGGCCGCACGAAGATCTCCGCGCGCTGGGGCAAGGATTTGCAACCACTCACGATACAGGAGGCTGCGTGACCGATCTCTATCAAACGCTTGAAGCAAAAGCCCTATTCCAGCCGTGGCACACCTGAGGCGCTGATCGCCCTGGCCCATGCCGGCTTTCGCGCCTGGGCCAAGGCGGACAATCTGAATTTCCCCGAGGAAAAGCGCTACGGCCTGCTGCATGAAGTCCTGCGCTACTGCGCCGACCGGTGCATGCTGGCTTGTTGCTTCTCCCAGGAACGACGGCTGAGTGAGATCGCCGAGATGCTGGGCGCAAGCTATCCCCGCTATGCGCTGACTCGAGCGCGCGTGTCTGCGCGGCGCAATCGCAATGGAAGACCACGCTTTTAACTCCCCTCTGCTGCAAGCAATTCCGCCTCAGCGAGGCGGCAAGGTGTTGGGGGGAAAGTCCAATTCAGTATATAACTTCGCCTATGACTGGAATGGACATCCTCTGGCTCTCGAACCCCACGCTTGCTTACCGTGACTGGCAGGCCCGCGAGGCGGCCGGCGCGGACAGGCGCCCCTTTGCTGAGCGCTCGATCGTGCAGCACCGGGCGATGTTCGAGCACTTCCGTCGGCACCTGCTGGCCCGGGGTACGTCGGTGGCCAGCTTCGGCACCGACGACATTGAAGCCTTCTGGCAGACCCCGGAGGCGAAGACCTACTCGCAGGCCACCCGCATGCGGTACGTGAAGCTGCTGGATCGCTTGTGCCGGCATCTCGTCTTCGCCGGCGTGCGCGAGGACAACCCCGCCGCAGGCCTGCTTGCCTCGGTGCGCTGGCCAGAGGAAGAGCCCACACCGCAATACCTCGATGCAACAACTGACCAGCGCCTGCAGGCCTACCTCCAATCCCCCACCGAAGACTTGGCCAGCCTGCGCAGCCGCGCCATCGTGGCAATCTTTCTCGGGACGGGTATCACGGCGGCCGAGGCGCGCGTGGCGCGTATGGGCGACCTCCATCCCGACGCCGCGCCGTCGTACCTGTTCGTCCCAGCCCAGGGTCCAAGGGAGGCGCGCACCGTGCATCTGTCGGACTTTGCCGAGCCGCTGCTGCGCGACTGGCTGGCGCGCCGAAGGGCGCTACCGATCAAGGGCGATCGCCTCTTTACCCTGCGCCCGAACGGCCAGCCGATCACCGACATGAGCCTCGGCCGGATCGTCTCGGAGATCCTCAATACGATCGGCGCCACAGATGTCGAGATGAGCCCGCGCACGCTGCGTAATACGTTCTGCCGCCGCCAGCTGCTCGCCGGCCGCCCGCGCGAAGAAGTCAGCCAGATGCTCGGGCTGGCCAGCAATCGCACGTGCGACCGGATCTTTGCCACCATCCATCAGCCTGCGATCTAGCGCAGCGGCTAACGCCCTGGAGAAACCAGCAATGCCTGCGCTGTACGAGAGTCCCTTGGACATGCCGCTGGAAACGGCCAAGGCCATCTACCGCCGCGCGATTGAACCGAACGCGTCCGACGGCGAAGGCGAGGCCTGGTGGGCCGCTGTCGCGGCAGAAGTCGTGGCCGTTGCCGGCGCGGAGAATACCGCCGCGGCGGCCATCATCGCGTGGTGGCATCACGACTGGAGCCAGGTGGGCGATACGCCGAAGGCGGCAGCCGCGCGTTTACGCCGCGCATCCCGGGCCCTTTCGCGCCGGGTCAGCAAGTGAACTGCAGGGAATTTCCCGCTTGCAAGGATGCCGGCTTTTGCTATCCTTCGCTGGTGCGCTGCATGCCAGTACCGGCCTGCAGGCGCGCATCTCCAACCCGATACGACCATGGCCACGAAAGCTAAACCCGTAGCAAAGACCGCAACGAAGACCGCTGCAAAGAAGGCTGCCCCCGCCAAGAAGGCCGCTCCGACCAAAAACGGTGCAGCGGCCGCGCCGGTCGCAAAGCCGATCAAGGACACCTTCAACAAGTCCAGCCTGCTGACACACTTGGTTGCCCAGACCGAGCTGGACAAGAAGACCGTGCAGACCGTGCTGGCTCACCTGGAAAATACCGTGCTGAGCGCGGTCCACAAGAAGGGCGCTGGCGAGTTCACCCTGCCGGGCCTGTTCAAGGTGGCGGCCATTCAAGTGCCGGCCACCAAGAAGCGTTTCGGCAAGAACCCGTTCACCGGCCAGGATCAATGGTTTGCTGCCAAGCCAGCCAGCGTGAAGGTGAAGGTGCGTCCGCTGAAGAAGCTAAAGGACGCCGCCTTGTAAGCTACCCCATCGTCCCACTGGGCAAAAGAAAGCCCCGGCATCTCGCGAGGTCGGGGTTTTTGCATGAACTGGGCAGCGCCCCATAGGGCAGCGCCCCATGAGTTGATTGGAGCGGGCTACACGTCCGCGAGGTAAGCCACGCAGCCGCTCCCGCTTTCGGTTCCGGCAATACGCTGGCCCTCGCGGCAGTCCGCGAAGTTCGACACATTGGCCTCAATCTCATTGGCCAACTGGCGCAGACAACGCGCCGCCGCTGTCGGGCCGCCAGCCCCTTGGAAGGACTGGTCAGCCAGATCGATACCGATGATCAGGTCCACCGCGCTTGCGGCCCGAAAGCCCATGCTTGACGTGGCTCAGGAAGGCCTCGCGCAGGCCAAACGTGATGTCGTCGCTCTGACCGAGCTGGCGGGCCAGCGCGACCACGTCTGGCCATGCCGTGCAGCCGCATAGTCCCTTGAGTTCCAGCGCGCTCCACTGGCTGGCGTAGAGAGCTTGACCTCGGCCGCACCGGCACACAGGGCGCCTATGGCGTCGCGATCGACGATTTGGCGGTGCTCCTCGTCCACGACCCAGCGGATACGCACGAACTTGTCGGCCGCTTCAGCTGCGACGCGAGTGAGCTGCGCCATGCGGGCGGCCCGTCGAAGTCGATGCACAGCGTCTCGCGTGCCGGCGTCACCACCGGTCTTGTCTCTGCCTGCCCTGGCGCGACGCGCCATTGTAGATAGGTCTTGTCACCGATTTCGCCGACCGATTTCGCCGTAGTGGAAGCGCCCGATCGAGCCCGGATAGCGACCAGCCGCCCCTCGCGATCCCATTGCTGGGCGCGGTGGATATGGCCGAGCATGAAGCCGTCGTATTCGGCGTCGAACAGCGCTCCAATGGTGAATTCATGATCGAATCCGGCCATCGGCACGCCGTGCTTCGTCTGGCAACCGTTGACAGTACCGTGTGAGATACCCATCGTGCGGATGCCACGCGCGCGCAGCGAGCGGTTCACGGTCCCCGCGGCGGGCAGATAGGCTGCCAGATGGTCCCCTACCGCAGTCGCCGCATCGGATGTCCCCACGGCGACGGCGAGCATCGCCCTGTTCACCGTCGGCACGCAGGTGAAGACCACGTCCGGCAGTCCGGCATGCCATCGGCCAGCAGCGCCTCGATCTCCATCGGCGTGAAGAGCGCAACTTACCGACGGGGTGAAACCGCCTTCGTGCAGCGCGACCTGGTGGATGCGGTCGGCGATATAGACCGGATAGCGGTTGCCAACGAGGCGAAACAGATCCAGCGTGCCGGCCGGCTCGTGCGAGAACGTGCCCTGCAGCATCACCACCGGCATGTGATCGGAGAGCTCACGGATATGCTCGGCCAGCACGCGCAGCGCCGGCGCGTGGGCGCGGCCTTGGTGAGAACCTTGCTACCGGGGCGGATCTTGCCAATGATGGGCGGCCGCGCGGGCCGCTCTTCTATGAGACTGCGGGGATGCCCGAAGTCGGTGTAGCCAATGGTTCGTTGCATAGTGCGCTTCTCCTGCGTTCAAGGACTTGAACGACGGCAGCGCGAATGGATGCAGCATGCTCCCGAAGACGCAGGGCTGTGTCGGCCCCGCGCCGGGTCGTTACTTGGGAAAGGAACGCCGCTTGGGCGGGCTCCGCTAGACAGGCCACATGAGCGGCTTCACACAAACTGAGCCACGTACTGGGCTGGCCGACATAGTCGGACCGCCGGCGGGCGAGCATGGCCGCAATCGCGGCACGAATCTCGGAATTCTGTTCGATGGCAGACAGCATGCTCAGCTCCTGTGTCGAGGGTTCCTACAAACAAAAAAAGCCCGCTCCGGCAATGCGGAAGCGAGCTTGTTTGCAGGAAAACCCGTTGCCACACCCCTTCCGGGGGCGTGGCAACCAGGGAGCTGTACGCCAATGCGCATGCTCTATGAGGACGTAAGAGTCGTCCTCGTGCAGCAGGGTCACGCTGCACTTTAGAACACGAGGTTGACCGCAGGATCACGGATCAGCCGACGACGGCCGTTCTGCCCAAGAGGGGCCAAGAGAGAGACGCCACTTGGTCCCGAGCTCGAATGGTGTCCACAGTCTCCGCAATTCCCGGGCCAGCCCGCAAGAGTGGCACCGCGTAAGCCTTCGCCTGGAACAAAAAGGCAGCAGTTCACGCCGGGCTAACAGGAACACAGGCGCTCGCCTGTTGGGTCAGCCGATCTTTCTTGAGAAGTCGGCGGTCGACGGATAGTAGTGCCGCTACAGGCTGCAGCATGGTCAGGTTGTGATGGCCGGATACGGCAGCCAGCGCGCGTAGCCTTGTCGCCAGCCGCATGGTCGCCGTATGCGGTAGATTGTGCCAATGGGAAGCATTCCTGGCAGCCTGTACCCTGACTGCTCCCCACCGCCGTCCTGCTATTCAGCAAAAAGGTCTGGACCAAACACTTCGTAATGGATGCATCCCTCATGGACGCCCAGCTTCTTGAGTGCATCATGCTGCATCCGCATAAACGGAATCGGACCGCAGATGTAATAGTCGGCGTCAGGCAGCAGGATCGATTTCTCGATCAGCTTCACATCGACCAATCCCGGGTAGTCGTAGTCCCGGCCTTGGACATCTTCCGATAGCGGCTGGTCATAGAACACAAAAAGATCGAAGTTTTCATACGCCTTAGCTGCTTCGCGCAGCCGGTCACGCATGGCGTGTACAGCGCTGTTGCGTGCCCCATGCACAAAAACCACTTGCCTCGGCGGTTCCTGCAATGCGTTCTTGAGCATGCTGATCATGGGTGTCAGCCCCACGCCGCCGCTGATCAATACGATGGGTGTTCTCGCATTGACATCGATATGGAAGCTCCCGTACGGTGCAGCCAGCCTGACCTCATCCCCGACATTGACGTGATCGTGCAGCAGGTTCGAAACATAGCCCGGTGGCTGCGTTCCGCCAGCTTCCCGTTTGACGGAGATGCGATAGCTGCGTCCGTTTGGCATATCCGACAGGCTGTACTGGCGAATTTGCTGCAAGCCAAGCGCGGGCACATCAATCGCGACACTGGTGAATTGGCCGGGTTCGAAGTTCAACAACGGACCACCATCGACCGGCTCAAGGATAAATGACGTGATCACGTCGCTTTCGGGGCGCTTCTCGCGAACCACAAAGTTGCGCCATCCCTTCCAGCCGCCCGGTTGTTCCGCAGAACGCTCGTATAACTCGCTTTCCATGCCCATCAGGACATCGGCCAGATTCCCATAGGCTTGCGCCCATGCGGAAATAATGTCGTCGGTTGCGGCATCGCCCAAGACTTCCTTGATCGCTGCCAGCAGGTGTTCCCCAACAATGGGGTATTGTTCCGGCCTGACGCCGAGACTCGCATGCTTGTTAGCAATGTTCTTCAATACGGCCAGTAGACTGCTCGGGTCCTCGATATTCTCGGCATATGCATAGACCGCCCGCGCCAGCGCCTGTTGCTGCTGGCCTTGTTCCTGATGAGCCATGTTGAACACATTCTTCAGTTCGGGATGCGCTTCGAACATGCGCTTATAGAAGCACTTGATGATGTCGTAACCGTGTGCGGCCAGAACCGGTGCCGTGGCCTTTACGATGTCCTTTGTCTGCTGGGTCAGCATTGCCTCTCTCCTTACGCGGGCGTGGGGGGTCGCCAAATTGGGAAGGCTAGACGGTGGCCCAATCTCGCCGCCTTGATCAAGGTCAAGTCTAGGTGAGACGTTCTAGACGGGGCAACGCGCAGTGGTTGTTGAAGGCTTGAGCGACGCCACTACCTGGCGGCGATCGAAATCGTAAGGGTCTTCCGCAATTTATGTGACGACGGCGAACTCGCGTGGACGACCTTGCCGTCGTCTCCCCCGCCCCACTACCACGATTCTTCTGCTTGTTGACAAACGTGGGCGAGCCCGCCAGCCTCGTCGAACGGCTCCAATGATTCTCTGAACTCGCTGACTTTTTATGCGCATAAATTACTTATGCAGCACTTTCATGTTGTCAGGCGGCAGTATGGTGCCCACGCCGCTTTCACCGGGAAATTTGGATTCTCATTTCCTATGCCAGAACCGCCAGGCGAGCGCTGACCAGACGGTTAATGCTGACGCCTTGCTCCGCCGCCTGAGTCGCCAAGGAACGATGCAACTCCGGCGGGATGCGAAGCGATAGGACTCCGCTATATTGCTTGTCCGCCAGCCAGCGGGATCAAGAACGATGCCCAGATTAGAGTCGGCGGTGAATCCATTACGCAGTCGCCTCGTCGCGGAGAATTAGCTTGTGGATTATCGGAGAGCGCGGGTGGGACGACCTCCCGTGCATCGATCTTCGAGGCGTAGGGCCTCCCCTCTTGTACGGTCTTGTGTTTTTGTCAACGTGATCTATTGTGAATTGGCGTCTGTGTCGGCAAGCATCCGAGGCTGGCGTAGCTGAAGAATCAACACGCACGATTTAGCACCCAAGAGAGGGAACATCATGCTTCGCGGACTATTCATACTCCTTTGCCTCTGCCTTGGAACATTGTCCGCAGCACAGACCAAGGGAGAACCTGAGAAAAGCATCGAGCAAGGCCCCCTGGAGAACCGGGTTAAGACCCTTGCGTCCATACAACCGGGGCTCGGGACTGTGATGCATGAGATGGGTTACCGTTTTACTAATATCTATTGGGCAGCCAATGGTGGCAATTGTGGCTTGGCGCAATACCAGCTCAAGGAGCTTCTTGAAGCTCAGGAAGTGGGAAAAATAACCAGACCGCAGCACGCACCAATGCTAAAGGCCAATGAGGAAACCTACCTCGCACCGCTGGCTCAAGCCATTGAAAAGCAAAACATCAACCAATTTAATCACCGTTTCTCGGCGGCGGTGAACGGTTGTAACGCGTGTCATACCGCATTGGGCTATGGCTTCATTCTGTTTAAGGTACCAAAGCTGCCGAAGCAGGAGTTTCTTGACTTTTCCCTCAAGACCGACCCCAAGCGCTGACGTTCGCTCAGCGTCAGGGCGGTTTTCACCATGGAAAACCGCATAGCGCCCTCACGGGCTTCGCCGTACCGCCGGCCACGAATGGTGAACTGGTGCAGATGTTCGTCCGTCCAGCCCATGACCGCCTGGATGACAGGCGTGTGGCTGCCCGAGGGCAATGTGCTCGGAATAGACGATAGTGCCCATCAAATTGTATTTTGGCCGCTCTCCCCGGTGAAAGACGCCTACCTGTTCTTCTAGAAGGTCGAGTAGCAGAGCGAAATTGATGTGCTCGGCATGCTATACAGCAAGTTGGTTGGCTATGGCGTGATCCACGGAAGCGGGTTAAGTTTAGTTTGCGTTTGAAGCCATATCGAACTCAAGCGCCCTTAGCAATAGTCTTCAGTCCATAGACAGGGCTGATATAGATCAATGGATTGAATCACGGAACGCTCCTTCAATGTCTTGACGCTCGGTACGAACGTCAGGGAACAGTACCAAGACATGCTGGCACCCTGGCATCATCACTGGCGAGCGTGCCTTGACCAGCGTGACGGGCCCATTCATGCAGCGGCTGGCCGCCGGCCAGCGCCGCCACCGCGCACGGCACCACGGTGTCGAAATCGATGGGGCAGACGCCGCTTTTAGCCGCTTCTTTCTTTTGGGGATCCGACACGCCCCGCTACGCAGGAATGCGGGACGACTGCCGGCCCAGGCGCCTTGGCGAATACGAAGCGCGGGCAACTCACAGCGGTTAATCGATTTTTCGTTCTACGGCTCTCTTCTACCGGATCTCGAGCTTTTTTGCACCGCGGCATCGAGGAGAACGTTGATCGCCCACGTCGCGGGCGCCGTCACGGAGTGCAGCCATTTCCGTCAGCGGATGTCCCGGCAGGCTCGTGGACGCGGCGAAAATCCTCCTTAGCCTGCCTCCCCCACGTCCTCTTCGGAGGTCCTATCAAGTCGCCGGCGCGCGTGGGGGCCCGCGTGCGACCGGTCATTCCTGCGGGATGAGGAAACGCTCGGGACGTTTGCCCAACCACGCAGGCGCCCGGCCTCGTCCGGACCAGGTTTTCCCGGTCTTGGGATCCATATACTTCGGCGGCAGCGGCTCCTTTTCCGCGGGAGCGGAGGCGGTACCGGCGGGCCTGCCCCGACGGCGCCGCGGCGCGACATCTTCCGGCGACAGACCATACTGAGACATCAAGCCGCGAATCTGTTCGATGACGCTCGCGACCTCGGTGGCGCGTGCCTCTTCGATCTGTGCTTCCAAAGCTTGTTTTTGCACAATCAGTTCTTTATACGTCGCCATCTCTTCGTCTCCAATTTTCAAGTCACGATTGACTTATACGCATTCTAAAGTCGGTCCGCAAGGTGTTCTCTAGATACTGATATGACTTCCCGTGTCAATCGGGATTGGTCTTTGGTTTCTGGTTTGTGCGTTTGATCTGAATTTCCTGAGGGCGACGTAGCAGTAAGTCTCGACGGTGGCTCACACTGGATATTCGCGGGTTGGCTACCGCATTACAGAGGTCTACCTGGACGTCCCCCGTTTGCGAAGGTTTTCGTGCGCGCTGACTGACAGGATAGGTTGCAGCTCTACATTCGGCCTTATTGCAGCCTGACGCGCTGCGGGCCCCTATGAAATCCGCTGACTCGCACCTCATTCCGCCCACGAGCTAAAAGCTCTCTCTGTAATTCAGGTTTGGCGAGCCCCGGTCCGACCTGTGTTGTCATCGCATACGATTGCCACCGCAACCTTTCAACGTGTCGTCCTGTAAAGGGTTATTGCTCTGGTACAGCACACACCGTGATCATGCCGGCTTCGTACTCACATGCTCTTTTTCATAGGGGCTGTTGTGGGCGAGAACTGCCCAGATTGTACGGGCCATCTTGTTGGCGAGCGCGACGATCGCGACGTTGGAATGCCGTCGTTTGACGAGCTGGGTACCCATGCACCCGGATCCTTCGCATTAGGTATCACCTCGCTTACTGATGCCCAGCAACACGGTCTTCCCGCCCATGCCCGTTTGTTTGGGAACCAGGCCGAGCCACGCCGCGAATTCCCGCCCGGACCTGAACGGCTTCGGATTACCCATGGTCGCGACGGCCGCGGTGGCGGTCAGGAGCCCGACGCCCGGTATGGCAGCAATCGCCTTGCATGCCTGGTCGTCTTTCAGCCATGTCTGCGAGCGCCGTTCAATGTCGGCGATCTGCCGGTCGAGCTTATCGAGGTCATTCCACTGCTCGCGCAGTGACTCGATGAGCATGCCGGGTAGTCGCCCGACGAGTTTCTCCAGAACACCGGGGATTGCCTTGTCGAGCGCCGCTCGGCTCTTGCCCATCACTTCACCATGGCCTGCAAGCCCAGTACGGCCGGGGAGAAGCCTGTTGACCACTGCCTCGCGCAGGGCCGCTTCGAGACGGCTGCATTGCGCGTTCCGGTCCTCGATAGCACGTCGATACTCGTCAAAGGCAAGTTGCTGCCACGCGCTATCGAACACAAAGGCGCTGATCCAGCGCCGGTGAGCTGTTCCCCAGTCGGCTCTGCCGCTGTAGCGGACCCCATGTGAAAGCAGAAAGGCCTTCAGCCGTTGGCGGGCGCGCTTCATATCGTCTTTGGCGTTGACCCAGGCGCGTGACAGATCCCGGAATGCTTCGTCCTCGACGCTGGGCACGTACACCGCCGACAGGTCCCCTGCACGCAACGAGCGCACCAGCTTGACCGCAGCGCGCCGATCGGTCTTGACGCGCTCTCCGGGTTTCTTCGGGATTTGCGACGGCGCGCACACCATGCATTCGAATCCCTTCCCTGCAAGCTGCCGGTAAAGGCCATATCCGCATGGGCCCGCATCGTCTACGAGGCGGGCCAGTTGGTCGCGCTCGAGCTTGCTTACCCGCTCTGCCAGATGGCACAAGTGCGGCTGTTCGTGCGCCGGACGACCACTATCGGTGGCGGCCAACCGGCTGCTGACGGAAATCGAGAAAAACTTCTCGGTGTTCCGGAATCGGCCGGCCAACGCCTCTAGCCCTTTGGATTCGCATGACCATCATCTATGATGTGATTCATGTAATCATCGTATTGCCATCTTGAGGCTCCCATGGAGCAAAAGACCGCTCGGCTTACGCTGCTCATCGATCCCAACAAGAAGGCTGCCTTCGAGCGCCTTTGCGCACAGCAGGATCTGACCGCCTCGCAGGTGATACGGCGTCTTATCCGCGACTACCTGGCCCGGCATGGCGTCCAGTACGTCCCCAGCGGCGTGGACACCGACAAAGCGGAAGCCATGGGCAAAGAGAGGCCACCGGTCGGCGCGCCGTCGCGGCGCGACGCGAAACTTCCCGCCAAGCGCCGTGCGATCCGTCGCGGAGCCTGATCCATGAGCAGCGTGCCCCCTCTTACCCAATGGCTCCATCTCGACTGGATGCTTGTTGTGGTTGGGGCCTGGCTGCTTGTCGGCGTGGCAGGGGTCCTGGTGCTGCATCGGTTTGCCCTGGTATCCCACGTGCTATTCCCCATCGGGGGACTGCTAGGGCTGGCGCTGTTCGGTCTGGCGCTCCACGCCGTATTCCGCGCGCCTGAGGCTGCCGTGCTGCCCATTGGCCTGCCCGCACTGCCGTTCCACCTCCGGCTCGACAGCCTGTCGGCCTACTTCCTGATGGTAATGGGAGGGGTGGCGACCGGCATCTCGACGTTTGCGGCTGGCTACTTCCGCAAGGGCGAAGGCACGCCACCAGGCCTCCTTTGTCTTGAGTACCACCTGTTCCTCGCCAGCATGACCGGGGTGATCCTAGCAGACGATGCCTACTCTTTCATGGTGATGTGGGAAACCATGGCGTTGTCTTCATTTTTCCTGATGACCGCCAACCACCGCATCGCCGAAGTCCGCGCCGCCGGCTATCTCTACATCACGATGGCACGCATCGGAGCGATCGCCATCCTGCTGTGCTTTGGCGTGCTGCAGGCCAACACCGGCGACTATACGTTTGCCAGCATGCGAGGCCAGGCGCTGACGCCGCTCTGGGCCTCGGTCGGTTTCCTGCTGGCGCTGTTCGGATTCGGCGCCAAGGCCGGCGTCCTACCTTTGCACGTCTGGCTGCCGGAGGCGCATCCGGCTGCGCCGTCACCGGTGTCGGCAATGATGAGCGGCGTCATGCTCAACACTGCCATCTACGGCCTGCTGCGTGTGTCCTTCGACCTGCTGCACGTGCGTCTGTGGTGGTGGGGCGGATTGCTGCTGGCCATTGGATTGGCCACCGCGCTGTTCGGCGTGGTCTTTGCCGCGGTACAAACCGACATGAAGCGGCTTCTGGCTTATTCGTCGATCGAGAATATGGGCCTACTCTTCGTTGCCATGGGCCTGACACTGCTGTTTTCAGCCTACGGCATGGCGCCAATGGCCGCCCTGGCCCTGACAGCCGCGCTCTACCATGTCGCCAGCCATGCCTTCTTCAAGAGCCTGCTCTTTCTGGGAACCGGTAGCGTGCTGCATGCCACCGAGGAGCGAAGCCTCGGCAAGCTAGGCGGATTGATTCGCTATATGCCATGGGTGGGCTGGCTGACGCTGCTGGGCGTGTTGGCTAGCGCCGGGCTGCCCCCGCTCGGCGGTTTCGTCTCAGAGTGGCTGCTGCTGCAGAGCTTCCTGTTCACGCCGGGTCTCCCGGAACCGATATTGACCATGCTGATCCCGGTGGTAGCCGCGCTGATCGCGCTGGTGGCGGCACTGGCCGGCTACACCATGGTCAAGTTCTTCGGCGTGATCTTCCTCGGCCAGCCCCGTGAGCCCAAGCTGGCCCACGCGCACGACGCCGGCCGCTGGGAGCGCGCGGGCATGCTGTGGCTGGCGCTGGGTTGTATCGCGCTTGGCCTGCTGCCGACCCAGTTCGTCCAGCTGATCGATCCGGTGACGCAGCAGCTGGTGGCGAGCGGACTCGGCGCCCGGACCGCGGCCAGCGGCTGGCTGCTGGCGCCGACCGGCCTGGCTCAGGCCAGCTATGGGCCGGTCATTTTCCTGCTAGGCATCCTCGCCAGTTTTGCGCTCGCCTACCTGCTGGTGCGCCGCTTTTACCACGGTCGGCTTCGCCGCAGCCCGCCCTGGGCTTGCGGCTTCCCATGGAGCACCGCGCGCATGCAGGACACTGCCGAGGGTTTCGGACAGCCGATCCGCCAGATCTTTGAACCGTTTTTCCTGATGCGCCGCGATCTGCCGACGCCATTCGATGAACAGCCGCACTACCGGGTCACAGTGGCGGATCATTTTTGGCGCTGGATGTATGTCCCCGTGATCGATCTGGCGTCGTATCTGGCCCGGCTGATCGGCCTGATGCAACAGGGACGCATCTCGGCATACCTGCTGTACAGCTTCCTGACTCTGGCCGCCACGCTATTGGCTGTGATGCGATGAAGGTTACATGAACCTGACCGGAATCCTGTCACAGCTACTCGAGATTGTGATCTCGATCGCGCTGGCGCCACTACTGATCGGCTGGATCAATCAGTGGCGGGCATGGCTGCAGAACAAGTCGGCACCCAGCCTCTGGCAACCGTATCGAATGCTGCACAAACTATTCAACAAGGAATCGGTGGTCGCAGATAATGCGTCGCCGCTGTTCCGCGCCACGCCCTATGTGGTGTTCGGCTGCATGGCGCTCGCTTGCTCGATCATCCCTACCGTTTCCACGGACCTGCCACTGGCACCGGCCGCCGACGCGATCGCCCTGGTCGGCCTGTTCGCGCTGGCGCGGGTCTTCATCTCGCTGGCGGCGATGGATGTCGGCACCGCGTTCGGAACGCTGGGCGCGCGGCGCGAGATGCTGATCGGCTTCCTGGCGGAACCGGCGCTGCTGATGGTGCTGTTCTCCGCCTCGCTGATCTCCAAGTCCACCTCGCTCACCACCATTGTCGAGACGATCGCTCACCGGGACCTGGCCATCTACCCGGGCCTGGCGTTTGCCGGCGTTGCGTTCACCATGGTATCTCTGGCCGAGAACGCCCGTATACCGGTCGACAATCCCGCCACTCACCTCGAGCTGACGATGATCCACGAGGCGCTAATCCTCGAATACTCGGGCCGACATCTGGGACTCCTTGAATGGGCGGCCAGCCTCAAGCTGTTCGCCTATTCCTGCATCGGCCTGGCACTGTTCTTTCCCTGGGGCGTTGCCGAAGCGCATGCTCCCCTGGCCATACTGCTGGCGCTGCCCGCGCTGCTGCTCAAGCTCATCGTGGGTGGGGTCCTGCTGGCGGCGCTGGAGACGGCGAGCGCCAAGATGCGCATCTTCCGTGTGCCGGAGTTCCTGGCCACTGCCTTTCTGCTGGCTGTGATCGGCATGCTGGTCCACTTGCTGCTGGCTCACTGAGAACACGGCAATGACTGCGCTCCTCACCCAGTTCGTCAACCTCCTTGGCGCGGTGCTATTGATCCTCGCCTTCGCCATGATCTCGCAACGACGAATCCTGTCGCTGATTAACCTGTTCACGCTGCAGGGGGCGACCTTGGCGTTGGCCACCGCCGTCGTCGGCTACGTGACGGGCCAGCCGCACCTTTATCTGTCGGCCGGGCTGACCCTGATACTCAAGGTGTTGCTCATCCCCTATCTGCTGCACCGCGTTATCGATCGTCTCCAGATACGCTGGGACGTCGAGACGCTGATCAACATTCCCACTACCATGCTGATCGGCATCATAGTGGTTATCTTCGCCTTCAACCTCACCATGCCGATCTCGCGGCTGTCGCTGAAGCTCGCCAGCGGCACGCTGGGCATCGCGCTGGCCTGCGTGCTGTTGTCCTTCCTGATGATGATCACGCGCTCCAAGGCGGTGCCACAGGTCATCGGTTTCCTGGCGATAGAGAACGGTCTCTTCTTCGCCGCCACCGCCGCAACCTACGGCATGCCGATGGTGGTCGAACTGGGCATCGCACTGGATGTGCTGATCGGCGTGCTGATCCTGGGTGTGTTCATGTTCCAGATCCGCGAGCAGTTCGACAGCTTGGACATCCGTCACCTTGAGAAGCTGAAGGAGGACTGAGTGATTTCCTTGGCCATGCTGCTCGCAACCCCGTTCGCCGGAGGGCTGGTGCTGGCGCTGGTGGGACATCGCGAGCGTGCACGCGACATCAATGTCGCGTTCAGCCTGGGCACATTCCTCGCCGCCTGCATGCTTACAGCGCAAATCGTCGCCAATGGCCCGATGCTGGCGTGGGGCCGTGAGTTCTACATCGACCCGCTGAACGTTTTTCTGGTTGCGCTCACCGCGTTCGTGGGCCTGACCACCTCGATCTTCTCGCGGCCGTACATGCGGGTGGAGCACGATCACGGTAAGATGACGCCGCCGCGGCTGCGCCTGTACCACAGCATGTACCAGCTCTTCACCTTCACCATGCTGCTGGCGCTGACGACCAACAATATGGGCATCGTGTGGGTTGCGATGGAGGCCGCCACACTGACCACGGTGCTGCTGGTCAGCGTCTACCGCACCGCCGCTAGCCTGGAGGCGGCATGGAAGTACTTCATCCTGTGCGGGGTGGGGATTGCCCAGGCACTGTTCGGCACGGTGCTGCTGTACATGGCCGCCGAGCAGGTCATCGGCCCGGAGGGTGGCGCGCTGCTGTGGACCAACCTGGACGCGGTCAAGCGCCAGCTCGATCCCAACATCATCACGCTGGCGTTCGCCTTCCTGTTTATCGGCTATGGCACCAAGGTCGGCCTGGTCCCACTGCACAACTGGCTGCCCGATGCCCACGCCGAGGGGCCAACCCCGGTGTCCGCGGTGCTCTCCGGCCTGCTGCTCAATGTGGCGCTCTATGCCGTGCTGCGCTGCAAGGTGCTGACCGATGCGGCGCTGGGCAACCATCTGACCGGCCGCCTGATGATGGGGTTCGGCCTACTATCGGTGGTCGCGGCCGTCTTCTTCCTGATCCGGCAGCGCGACATCAAGCGCATGTTCGCGTATTCGTCGATCGAGCACATGGGCTTGATGACCTTCGCCTTCGGCATGGGCGGGCCGGTCGCCAGCTACGCCGGCCTGCTGCACATGACGGTGCATTCGCTGGTCAAGTCCGCGATCTTCTTCGCTGTTGGCCACGCCGCGCAGAAAGCTGGCACGCAAATCATGGACGACATCCGCGGACTGATCCGTGTCAGTCCCACGGTCGGCTGGGGTCTGATGGTAGGGGTGCTCGCCATCCTGGGTATGCCGCCGTTCGGGGTCTTTGCTAGCGAGTTCCTGATCGTCACGACCGCCATGCGCGAGCAGCCGTGGGCCACGCCCTTCCTGCTGCTCGCACTCGGGTTGGCGTTCGCGGCGGTGTTCAGTCGGGTGCAACCGATGGTGTTCGGCGACACCACGCTCAAGCCGCTGGCGCATCCGCCAGCGCTGGTCCCGGTGTTCACGCACCTCGCCCTGGGGCTAATGTTGGGTCTTTATATCCCGCCCTATCTCAACACCTGGTACCGGCAGGCAGCCGCCATGCTGGGGAGCTGACCCGATGACACCGTCAGATCTCAGGCTCGATCTGCTGCGGCTGCCCGGGCCGCTGCCAGTCTGGCATGGTCAGGTCGGGCACGACGGCTGGTCCGCCACGGCCCGTGCGGTGGCGGACGCGGGCGGGCGCCTCGTCGCGCTGTGGGGCGTCGACCGGAGTGGCAGCCGCGGTGCGTTGACGGCATGCGTGACGTACGCCACGCCGCGGGGACTGATATGGCTCGAACTGCGGCTTGATGGTATCGCGCCCGCGGTGCCGGATCTGGCCGGCATATTCCCATGCGCGGGCCGGATGCAGCGTGCCATGACCGACCTGGTGGGTATCGCCGTGCCGGGCAACCGCGATGCCCGGGCCTGGCTGGACCACGGCCTGTGGCCGCCGGGGGCGCGGCCGCTGCAAAGCGGCGCGTCTGCGGGAGCGGCCACGGCCGGCAAACTGCCTGCCGACTATCCTTTCGTGCGGGTGGAGGGTGACGGGGTGCACGAGATCGCCGTCGGCCCGGTGCATGCCGGCATCATCGAGCCCGGCCATTTCCGCTTTTCCGTGGTCGGCGAGAAGGTGCTGCGGCTGGAAGAACACCTGGGCTACACCCACAAGGGCATTGAGCGGCGTTTCACCGATCTGGCGCCGCTTGAGGGTTTCCGGCTGGCCGGCCGGGTCTCGGGCGATTCCACCGTGGCTTATGCCTGGGCCTATTGCATGGCGCTGGAGTCCGCCTGGGGCTGCACGCCTCCACCGCGGGCGGACTGGCTGCGCGCCCTGATGCTCGAGCGTGAGCGGGTGGCCAATCATATGGGTGACCTGGGGGCGCTGGGCAACGACGCGGGGCTTGCCTTCGGCCTGGCGCAATTCTCGCGCTTGCGCGAAGACTGGCAGCGGCTGTCCGGAGAGGCTTTCGGTCACCGGCTGATGATGGACGCCGTGGTGCCGGGCGGCGTTGCGCGCGACCTGACGCCAGCGATGCTTGAGCGCCTGCGTCAGCAGTGCGACCACATTGAGCGGGAAGTACGCGTGCTGCGTGCGGTGTACGATGAGCACGCGGGCCTGCAGGACCGCTTTCTTGAGGCGGGCCGCGTCACGCCACAGCTTGCCGCCCGGCTTGGGCTGACCGGCCTCGCCGGACGTGCCAGTGGCCGCGCCGTGGACCTGCGCTGCGACCTCGCCTGGCTACCTTACGATAGCTTGGCAGTGAAAATGGCCACCCACCGCGGTGGCGATGTCGCCGCCCGCGTGGCGGTGCGATTCGATGAGCTGTTGGAGTCGCTGCGCCTGATCCGCGCTATCTGCGCAGGCCTGCCGGACGGAGCCACGCGAATCGTGCTGCAAGCGCCCGCTGGCGCCGCCATCGGGGCAGGATGGGTGGAGGGCTGGCGTGGCGAAGTCTTCGCCGCGCTCGAGCTTACCTATGACGGCCGCATCCTCCGTTGCCATTGTCACGACCCATCGTGGCAGAACTGGCCGGTGCTCGAGCACGCCATCATCGGCAACATCGTGCCGGACTTTCCGCTGATCAACAAATCCTTCAACCTCAGCTATTCGGGGCACGATCTCTGATGTGGCAAATCCTCAAGCAGATTGCCCGCACCGGCATTGTCACCGAGCCGGCGCCGCCCACCCCGGCGGGCGAGCCCGCCTCTATCCAGCGCATTCACCGGGAGCTGCTCGACATACTCGGTCAGGCGCTGACGATCCGGCAGGTCGACGCAGGCTCGTGCAATGGCTGCGAGCTGGAGATCCACGCACTCGGCAATCCTTACTACAACATTGAAGGTCTCGGCATCAAATTCGTCGCCAGCCCGCGCCATGCCGACATGCTCCTGGTGACCGGACCCGTCTCGCGTCACATGGAAGAGGCCCTGCGACGCACCTACGCGGCAACCCCGGAGCCGAAACTGGTAGTGGCGGTGGGCGACTGTGGCTGCACCGGCGGTATCTTTGGGGAGAGCTATGCAAGCTGCGGTCGTGTCGCCAATGTCATCCCCGTAGACGTAACCGTGCCAGGCTGTCCACCGCCGCCATTAGAGATCCTGCGCGGGATTCTGAGCGCCATTCGGCAGCGGCAGACCAATCCCGCATGGCGCTAGCGATGTTGCTCGCCAGGGCGCCTTGTATGCGATGCCCTGCAATTTGCCAACTTAGGCCCAGACTCGCAATCGTCGACACCGCTTGGCCCCGAAAGCACCTAACGCGCGTCGCGCCATGTGAAGCAGACCCATGCGAACGCCTGGGCAACTAGCCCTTTCCTACTACGTATCACCCACGTTCCTTCGCCGCCAAACCAGGTGCGCCGATCTTCGGTTTGGTGGCGTAGTCCACCTCGTACTGCTGCAAATAGTCGCGGATCATCTGGCGAACAATCTGAGATGGCGTCTGGTCTTGGGCGGCACAGAGCGCCTCAAAAGCCTTCTTCTTCTCCGGATCGATCAATACGGTCAGGCGAGCGGTCTTGGATTCCATGCGTTCTGGAGTGTCATGTTATGATAATAGCATTATCATTATATACAATTGCAAGGCTCACCACGTATCCCGCCGACATGAACTGTCGTGATGCCGGAGCGTAAGCAAAACTGCATGCCAAGCACGCACTCGCGGCATCAGTAGGGATGAGCGTTTTGGCTCACTTTTTTTTCGATGAGGGCACAGTGGTAGAAGTGACCATAGAGGTGGCCGCCAAGGATGGGCTTCAGGCACGGAATTCCGCGCGCTTGGCTTTCACGGCCAATCAGTTTGAGTGCGACATCCTGCTCACCAGCGGCCCCTGGGTCGCAAACGCCAAGAACGTGATGGAGGTCATGCGGCTGTCCGCTCCGGCGGGGACGTACATACGCATCCAGGCGGACGGCGTGGACGAGGCCGCCGCTGTCGTTACCATCGCGGCCTTGCTCAGGGGGGATGCACTCCCCAAGTCTCTCTAATGGAAACGGACAGATGCACGCCGACCGCTCCTCGTTCGAGGCCTATCTGAAATTCCTGGCCGAGGCGACCAGCGACGGTACGCCCCAGGTGTTGGAAACCAAGCACGCGCTGTCGCTGCATTTCGACGCACTGGCCACCCAAAGCTTCATGTCGCGCAAGGATCCCGACAAGCTCGTGCTGGGTTACACCAGAACGATGATGGGCTTCCTGCTGTTGCACCCGACTCCAACCAGAATCTCGATGATCGGCTTGGGTGGCGGTTCACTTGCCAAATACTGCTACCGGCATCTACCCAACACCAAGGTTGTGGCAATTGAGATCAATCCGGCGGTCATCGCCTTGCGCGAGCAGTTCCAGATCCCGCCGGACGACGAACGACTCGAGGTGGTTTGCGCGGATGGCGCCGAATATGTCGCGAACCAGAATGCGCGTCCGGACGTCATCCTGGTGGACGGCTTCCTGGCCGACGGCATGCCGGTACAGCTTGGCACCGCGGATTTTTATGCCGCCTGTCATGCACGCCTGGCCGACACCGGTGTGCTGGTCGCGAATTTTCTCGAAAGCGATCCCGATATCCCGCTCTATCTGGAGGAAGTCAGCGCCGTGTTCGGCAAATCAATGTCGATTTCCCTGTCCGAGGACAGTGCTAACTACACGCTGTTCGCCTGGAAAGGGGCACACAAGCTGCCCGCTCTAGAAGCACTGAAGGCGCGGGCGCGCATCCTGGAAACGGCGCACTCGCTGAACCTGACTGCAGCCGCTCACCGTCTGAAACGCGGCGAGCGCCTTGCATCGGATCGTGCCGCCTGGCCCAAGCTGGCAAGGCGGTCGGTCCGGCATTGACAAGCCTCTTCCTTGCGTGCAGGCCTTCTCACCAACGCAACCATGCCAATCCTGTACTTGCGTAAGCTGACCGGGAAGGAGCGCAGTCCCGACAGCAATCGGCAACTGGCCTGCTACCTGGCCTTTGTTGCCGGAGCAACCAACGCAGGCGGCTTCCTCGCCGTGCAGCAGTATACCTCGCACATGTCGGGGATCGTGTCCGCCATGGCGGACAACCTGGCGCTTGGCAGTTTCTGGCTGATGTTGGACGGCCTGGGGGCGCTGCTGTCGTTTTTGGCGGGCGCCGCCTGCTCAGCGGTGCTGATTAACTGGGGTCGGCGAGAGCACCTGCATAGCGAATACGCATTGCCGCTCATGCTGGAAGCCGCGCTGTTGGTGTGTTTTGGCCTGCTTGGAAGCAATCTCGAGCACCACGAATGGCTGTTCGTGCCGGCAACGGTCATGGTGCTTTGTTTCATCATGGGCTTACAAAATGCCATGATCACCAAGCTGTCAAACGCCGAAATCCGCACCACGCACGTGACCGGAATGGTCACGGACATCGGCATAGAACTGGGCAAGCTGTTTTACTGGAACTTGTCCAGAGCCGACTTGAGCAAGCCACCGGTGCTCGCCAATCGGCACAAACTGCGGGTACTCATCACGCTCATCGCATTGTTCTTCGCCGGCGGGATCATTGGTGCCCTGGGGTTCAAGCACGTCGGGTTCAGCGCCACGCTCGTGCTGGCAACCCTGCTGCTCGCCCTCGCGGCAGTCCCTGTGCTCGACGATGTGCGTCTGCACTTGTGGCGCCGGGACCTTCTGCCTCATTTGGCCTCACGCTCCCGGCGTTGGGCTCGCGCAGTCAAGGAAGATGCGCACGCGGTGTGGCTGGCCGCGCAAGATCGCCGCACGCCATGGTATGCGAAAGCGCTAGCCTTGCTGGTCGCCGCCTATGCCTTGTCGCCCATTGACCTGATTCCGGATTTCATTCCAGTGCTCGGCTATCTGGATGACGTGGTGGTGGTGCCTCTCGGCTTGTTGCTGGCAATACGATGGATTCCGGTTGAAGTGATGCGCGAGCATCGCGCAGCGGCCGCTGCAGCCATCAGCCGCCCCGTCATCCACGTCGCGGCGCTGGTGATCGTAACGCTCTGGGCCATTGCTGCGGTGTCGGCATTGATCTGGCTCGTGCAACATCTTCCCGGGCGGGGAGGCAACTGAAAGGACGGCCCGATCTGGCACAGCCATCGGCCAGCCCCACAGCGAAGTCGCGGTCTGGCTGACGCCGGGGGCAGAAATGATGCGCTTTGCGAACGCCTCAGGCGGAAGCGAGGCGCGTGAGCGCGCAATTAAATGAGCGAGAACCTACGTACAAGCCTGCTTGCGCTAATCGCCCTTGGCAAAGAGCGCGGTTTCCTGACGCGTGGTGAGCTGAGCGATCAGCTTCCGGATTGCGACGAAACATCAGGTGCCATCGACCGGACGCTGGCGATGGTGGCCGATCTCGGCATCGAGGTGGTCGACCGAGCGCCGGCGGAAGCTCCAGCATGGCTGACTCAGGATGCGGCACCCTCCGCAAATGAGGAGGATGTCGCAGAGGAAGTCGCCGCGGCCATCACGCAGAGCGACGGTCGATTGACTCGCACGACGGATCCCACGCAGATGTATCTGCGAGAGATCGGCGCGATCCCTCTTCTGACGCGCGGGGAGGAGGTGGCCATCACCCGGCGCATCGAAGACGCATTGGCGGAAATGATGGCGGCGATGGTGGCTTGCCCAGTCGTGGTTTCCGAACTCCTGGCTATGGCCGACCGGGTTGCCTGCGATGAGATGGCATTTGATGATCTGGTCGATCACATTGTGGAGCCGCAAGCCGAGGCAGGCGGTAGCCTGCAATCAGAAGCGCAGGTGCAGACCGAAACGGAGCTGGAAGGTGACGATACAGGGCTCGACGATGGCGATCCGGTGCCGATGACGTCTTCTGATAGAGAATCACTGCGATGGCGGGGCGCCTTCGAAAGGTTTGCAGCAATCCGATGCCAGGCCAATGCGCTTGCCAGTGTCGCTTGCTGCCCAAAAGCAGAACCCACCCAGTATGTCAGGGTGCTGATCACCCTCCAATCTGAGCTTGCGGCATTCCGCTTTAGCCCGCCCGCCATTGCGGAGCTCACACAGATCCTTGAAGCGTTGATCGGGGAGGTTCGTCAAACGGAGTGCCACATCGCCGAGATTCTGATCGACAAATGTGGCATCGCGCGCGAAGTGTTTCTAGAAGGATTCAGGGATCAAGCCGCAAATCTAGACTGGATGAAAGCGCTCGCCGCCGAGAACCCTGCCATTCGCGCTCACCTGACAAGATGGGCGCCTGAAGTGCGAGCGCTTCAGCAACAGTTGCGTGCCCTGGAGGCCCGCGCCGGGATGCCGCTGGGGGATCTGCGGGAAACCGCCAAACGAGTCGCGAAGGCGAAGACGAAAGCCCTGCAAGCCCGGTCCGAGATGATCGGGGCCAACCTCCGACTGGTGGTCTCCATCGCCAAGAAATACCAGAACCGTGGCTTGCCGTTGCCGGATCTCATCCAAGAGGGAAATATTGGACTCATGCGCGCCGTAGACAAATTCGATTACCGGCGCGGCTACAAGTTCTCAACCTACGCCACCTGGTGGGTTCGGCAGGCGGTCATACGTGCCATCGCCGATAAGGCGCCCTCCATTCGTATACCGATGCATCTTGTGGAGGCCATGGGCAAGATCAACCGGCATTCACGCGAGATCTTCAGGGAAACTGGCGCCATGCCAACGCCGTCCATGTTGGCTGCCCGTTTGGCGATGAGCGAGAAACAGATCAAATCCATCCTGAATCTCGTCAAGCAGCCGATCTCGCTGGAGACGCCTTTGGGGGAAAGCGGGGATGCCCTACTAGGAGACACCTTGGCTGACGAGGACACGGTATCCCCAGTGGACGCGGCGACCCGGGTGGCACTCCATCAGGAAATGGAAACCGTTCTGGCAAGGCTAACCCCGCGCGAGGCAAAAATTTTGCGCATGCGCTTTGGCGTAGGGCTGCAGACAGACTACACGCTGGATGAAATCGGCGCGCAGTTCGGTCTGACCCGCGAGCGCATCCGCCAACTGGAATCCCAGGCATTGCGAAAGTTGCGAAAACCTGAGCTGACGACACGGCTCAATGGCTTCGTAGAGAGAAAGACATGAGCGACGAACAGTATCACCGTGCCGTGGACCTGATCCACTTGCTCTACGCAGCACTGGTCGGCCGGATGACGCCCGGCGGAGGCGAGGAAGCCCGTGAGCTGGCCGAGAGCGCTATGCAAGAGGCGTCGGAATTCCTCGGACTACCGTCGAAGGAACGGTAGTTGAACGAGATCGCGGCGCACAGTTGGGTTGAACGTAGCGCACAACCTTCCGCTACCTCGGCTCGCTACTGACCTACTGCTTGATACCTGCACCAATGAATAGTCAAAAGATCAGATTTCTTCGCTCACGAATTCCCAAGTTCGAGTGCACCCCTGGATGTCATGACTGTTGTGGCCCTGTGACAACCTCAACGGAGGAAATGTCGAGGCTTCCCGTCAAGAGCGATGCTGAGCACGAAACTGCGCTGGCAAACCTAAGTTGCCCTCATCTTGGTACCACGGGATGCAGCGTGTATTCGGAGCGCCCATTGATTTGCCGCTTGTTTGGAACGACCCCAAGGCTTGCCTGCCCGAACGGAAACCGGCCGGACAAAATGATCGATCCGGACATTGAACAACAGATTCAGCGCTTCTTTCTAGAGACACGTCACGTGCTGGTCTGACTGAGGCAAGAGGCCACAGCCGGTAGGCAACAACGGGGCGCAGGCAATTCGCTATCGTAAGGCGCGCATTGCGCAACAGAGCCAACGGTGGCTGGCGGCAATGCCGGTGGTATCTGGGGCCTCGGGCCCCAGACCAAGTAGGCGCTGAATGAGACCGGGCGACAATCTGGTCTGTCGCGCGGGGCGTTCGCCAATCGAATCCGAAGCGTTGTGCACGTCGCGCGAACCGGGCACTCGACGCCTCTCGATACCTATCGCGAGCGCATCATGTGTGAACGCGCTCCTTCAAAGAACGGCTTTGAGGACGTCCGCTGCCCGGTTCGCCTCTGCCTGCGAGTCAACGGCCACGTACGCGACGAATTGCGTACCGATCACCGCCGCTGAAAAGCCACGGAGGTTGATCCCCGCTTCGGCTAGGTCCTCGGTCATTGCAACGGCAAGCCCCGGCTGATTGCTGCCCTGGACTCGAACACAGTGCTGCTTCCGCGCGATATTGAACCCTGCCACGGCCGCCGCCACCATTTCCCGATCTCCCTGCAGCGGTGTGACAAACACGAGGCATTCGCCAGGCCTGTCTGGACTGCGCCGTGCAATGATGAATTGCAGGTCGGCCCCGACATCGCGCAGGGTCGTCAAGATCGCGGCCAGGCCGCCGGGCTTGTCCGGAATGCTCGCCACCCAGACTTCCACTTGTTCCACGAGCAGTTCCATTGTCGCTTCTCCTAGCCCTTCTCGTTCGGTGCAAGCGGCCGCTTCCCGTATCGGCTGGTCATCCAGCCGTGGCGCACCATCCATTGAATGGGTGCTCAGCGAGAAGCCGTCTTCTTGGAGCAAACGGCGGACGTGTCTCGATGCCATCGCTTTAGCGGTAGACCAGCACGGGGACCTTGCTATGGGTCAGCACCTTCAGCGAAGCGTCAGTGGCAAGATGCACCACATGATGATGCACCAGAACTGGATGCAGCCGCGCCAACCTTGAGGACTACCGCGGGCGATTACGCTTGCATTTCTGCAAAAGACCGGCCCAGTCGACGACGTCGGTCAGTCTCAAGGCTACTGATTCGAAGTCAGGACCAGCGAACATATGCGTTTGCCTGTCCCCTTCATGCAAATGCTAGTGCTCCTCAGATGAAGAGAGTTGATGAAAGACAATACCTGCCTCAACTCGGACTGGTCCACGCCAATCGAGGCGTAGCTCTCATGCGCCACTCATCGGTAAGGTCGGTCACAAACCTGACTCAGATGACGTTTAGCGGGATTTTTAAATAGCGAACGCCATTCGCATCGGGCGGCGGCAACTCCCCGGCTCGGATATTGACTTGCACCGACGGCAGAAGCAGCGTGGGCATCGCCAGCGTCGCATCGCGCGCCTGGCGCATGGCCACGAACTGTTCCTCGCTCACGCCGTCATGCACGTGGTTATTGCCTTCGCGCTGAGCGCGCACCGTCGTTTCCCATGCAGGCCCGCGCCCCTCGGGCGGATAGTCGTGACACATGAAGAGCCGTGTATTACTCGGCAGGTCCAGCAGCTTGCGGATGGAGCGATACAACTCGTGCGCGTCGCCGCCCGGGAAATCGCATCGAGCCGTGCCGACGTCCGGCATGAACAGCGTATCGCCGACAAAGACCGCATCACCAATCTGGTAAGCCATGTCGGCGGGTGTATGTCCTGGCACATGAATCGCCCTGCCGGTCAGGCCGCCGACGGCAAACGTCGCTCCGTCGTCGAACAGGTGGTCGAACTGCGACCCGTCGAGCCGGAACTTCGGTTCCAGATTGAAGAGTTTCTTGAACACCCCCTGTACACGGCGAATGTTCTTGCCTATTGCTATCTGGCCACCCAGGCGGCGCTTCAGGTATGGCGCGGCAGACATGTGGTCGGCGTGCGCATGCGTCTCGAGAATCCACTCGACACGCAGTTCGTGCGCGCGCACAAACGCAATGACCTTATCAGCACTTGCCGTAGATGTCCGCCCCGCCTTGGGGTCGTAGTCCAGCACTGAGTCGATGATGGCGCACTCGGAGCGCCCCTCCTGAAAGACCACGTACGTCACGGTCCAGGTCGCAGGGTCGAAGAACGGCTGGATAGTCGGGTGCACGCTCGCCTCCTTGGATGCAGTGCATTCTATTCACATACATTCTATTGTTTTATATAATATTAACAAGCAAAATGTAACCGACCTATGGACCAACCCCACTCCACCATCGACCTCGCCAGCATGCAAGTTGCAGCGGCGCAGGCCTGCGCCCTGCTCAAGGTGCTTGCCAATCCGGATCGCCTGCTGCTGATGTGCCGCCTGTCCCAAGGCGAGCTGTCTGTCGGTGAGCTGGAGGAACAGCTCGGCATCCGGCAGCCGACGTTGTCTCAACAGCTCGGTGTGCTGCGCGAGAACAGCCTGGTGGCGACGCGCCGTGACGGCAAGAGCATCTTCTATTCGGTGGCGAGCCCCCAGGCGCTTGCCGTCATGGCGGTCCTTTATGAACAGTTCTGTGCCAACCAGGAGGCGACATGCTGATTGACCTCGCTAACTTCACGCCCGGCCTGTCACTGGTCGGCGGGCTCATCATCGGTGTGGCAGCCGCCGTGCTGCTGCTGTTCAACGGCCGCATTGCCGGCATCAGTGGCATCTTCGGCGGCCTGCTCAGCCTGCCTCGAAAGGACATGGCCTGGCGCCTGACCTTCCTCGCTGGCCTGGTTGGCGCTCCTGTGATTGCGAGCCTGCTCGGCAAGCCGGCCATTGCGGATATTCAGGCAAGCTGGGGCGAAATCCTGGCCGCCGGCTTCCTGGTCGGCCTTGGCACCCGCTACGCCAGCGGCTGCACCAGCGGCCATGGTGTGTGCGGCATCTCGCGCGGCTCCATCCGCTCGCTGGTCGCCACCCTCACCTTCATGGTGGCGGGATTCCTGACTGTTTTCGTGCAACGGCACCTGATTGGAGGGTGATATGACCGCCATGACTGCACTCCTCGCAGGCTTGCTATTTGGCATTGGCCTGATGGTCTCCGGTATGGCCAACCCGGCCAAGGTGCTGGGCTTTCTTGACCTTGCAGGAGCCTGGGATCCGTCCCTCGCTTTTGTGATGGCCGGTGCCATTGCCATTGGCTCGCTCGCCGCCCTCATCGCCAAACACCGCAAGCGCTCCTTCCTGGGGCTGCCTGTGCAACTGCCGGCCAGCACGACCGTAACGCTGCGGCTGCTCCTGGGCAGCGCCGCCTTCGGCGTCGGCTGGGGTCTGGCCGGCTTCTGCCCTGGCCCCGCGCTGGTTACCCTGGGCGCTGGCTATCCGAAGGCTATTGGCTTTGTGGCAGCAATGGTTGCTGGCATGCTCGTGTTCGAGGTCGCGGAGCGCGCCAAATCAAGCATGCAACGGGCCTAGGCACGCCAGCACTGGCAGCGATGTCCACGTACGTCGCCCCCACATGCAGCCGTGTACCAGCCGGCAAAGTGCCGTGCATCCCGATGACTTTGGGCACGAGACCCGTTCGCGACCCTACCGATATGCGCCCTCCTTCCCGAAGCACCAGCCGCCGCTCCCGTGAGTTTTGTTAAAGCGCACGCTCACCACCGGTGACTTTTGGTCCAAAGGGCGTCGGGATCCGCATCGGGCCCGCACCCGTATGGGATCGGGAAAGCGGGAGAGCGCTGTTCCTATGCCTCTCCGGTGGTGCTTCAATATTTGATCAAGAGTCAAACGCTCCTTTGATCTGGATCATTCTGGCGAGTGCCAGCCGAGCTACTTTGCAAGTAGCAAGTCAATACCTTCTCGGCGGGCGGATCGCGTCGCCGTATGATGTATGCGTAAACGCACTGATCGTCGCAGGCCCGCCAAGCTGGACCAACGGAGGATCACCATGGCGAACGAACTGATTTTAATGCTGCATCCCGCGGTGGGGGTGCTGGCTATTCTCGCTGCCGTGTGGGTGATGGCTGAAACGCTTAACATCAGCAGCAATATGCCATGCGCATCCGCAGCGCCAGTATCGCCGTGGCCTGTCTTATCTGGTCGGCCTATTTGATTGGTGGCTATTGGTATGTCCTTCATTATGCAACCGACAAGGCTTTGATCTTGGCTGGCCCATGGCCGTTTGCACACAGCTTCGTCATGGAGACCAAGGAACACGTGTTCTTGCCGCTACTACTGCTTGCAAGCTACCTGCCCATTGCGGCTTCGAATGATCTAGCGGCCAGCAAGGGGGCTCGTGTGCTTGTGTCTTGTTCAGCGGCGCTCATTGTCTTAATGGGACTGGCCATGGAAGGTGCTGGCGCGTTTGTCGCGATGGGGGCTAAGCTCATTTGATTACACACAAGTCAGTCACCCAGT
>NZ_JFJW01000146.1:66951-69572 GCF_000611125.1 Cupriavidus sp. SK-4 | reverse complement strand
GGCGGGCCCGACGGCCTGTTGCCGTCGCCGCCGCGGGTCAAGGAGAGATCAGGCCCCAGCTCCCGCACGGTCATGGACCTCCCTGGCCAGGCACAGGTCTTCCCAGGCGCGCGCCTTGTCGGTCAGGGTGCGCAGCAGGTAAGCCGGATGGTAGGTCACCACCACGGGGATGCCTTCATAGCTATGTACGGTGCCGCGCAGCTTGCCGATCGGCGTGGTGGTGCGCAGCAGCGACTGCGCCGCAAAGCGGCCCAGCACCACGATCACCCTGGGCTTCACCAGCGCGATCTGGCGGCGCAGGAACGGCTCGCACTGCGCCACCTCCTCGGGCTCCGGGTTGCGGTTGCCGGGCGGGCGGCACTTGAGCACGTTGGCGATAAACACATTGCGTCCGCGCGCCAGCCCGAGCGAGCCGAGCATATTGTCGAGCAGCTTGCCGGCCTGGCCCACGAAGGGCTCGCCCTGCAGGTCTTCGTTCTCGCCGGGGGCTTCGCCCACCAGCATCCATTCGGCCTGGCGGTCGCCCACGCCGAATACGGTATTGGTGCGGTTCTGGCACAAGCCGCACGCGGTGCAGCCGGCCACGGCGGCGTCCAGCGCGGGCCATTCCATGCTGGCGATGGCGGCTTCGCGGCCCGCCTGCGCCGAGCCGGGTTCCGGGCCGGCGGGAACCAGATCAGGCGCAACCGGTGCCCGGGAGACCGGCGGCGCCACTGGCGCCGGCACCGGCACGGCGGTTTCCGCAACCGCTGCGGCGACCTCGGCCACCGGCGCCTCGGCAACAGGCATCGCTGCCTGCGCCACGGCCGCCTCCGGCGCGGTCTCTGCCTGCGCATCCGCGCGCTCGCGCGGCACCCATTCGGTCGGAATGCCCAGGACTTCCAGGAACTGTGCGCGGCGGCTCATGCCCTGCCCTCCGTGCCTTCATTGGCGGCGGACTCGGCCGGCCAGTTGCGGCGCAGCACCAGCGCGTCCTCGCGCTTGCTGCCAAGGGCCGGGTAATAGCCCTTGCGGCGCCCGATCTCGGCAAACCCCGCCGCCTGGTACAGCGAGATCGCCCCGGTATTGGACGGCCGCACTTCCAGCAGCATGGTATGGATGCGGTGCGCGTGCGAGGTGGCCAGCACCACCGCCAGCATCAGCCGCCCCAGCCCCTGGCGCTGGCGCCGCGGCTCGACGGTGATATTGAGCAGGTGCATTTCATCGACTACCGGCATCAGCACGGCGTAGGCCACCAGCGTGCCGGCCGGGTCGCGCAGCGTCAGGCCGAGATGCCCGGACTTGACCGAGTTCTCGAAATTGCCGCGGGTCCATGGATGGCTGTAGGCACGCGCCTCGATGCCCGCCACGGCCTCCAGGTCGAGCGCGCTCATGCGGCCCAGGGCCCAGCCGTCCGGCAGCGCCGGCATGGCCGGCACGGCCGGCCAGTCGTTGCGGTGATCGAGCGGATAGGCTGCGCTCACGATGCGCTCCCGGCCTGGGCCGCGGCACGGGCGGCAGCGGCGGCTTCGCGTTCTGCGATGGTCTGCGCGACCTTGTCGCGCAGGTAGATCGGCATGGCCTGGTCGGCGTCGATGGCCTCGCCGCGCGCCAGTGCGCGCAGTGCAATGGCGACCATCGGCTGCGCATGGGGCATCGCCTCCGGCAGCACGCGCGCGGCGCGCGCCAGGCCCGCCAGCCGCTCGCCGAAGACGGTGGCTGCATTGCCGGCCAGCCAGAAATCGCCGTCGGGCAGCGGCACGGTTTCCGGCGCGCTGACCTGCATCGGCGTGACTTCCGCCCATTCCCGCGCGCTGGCATGCCAGCGGAAAGCAGCGGAATAGGCTTCATCCATGCGCGCGTCCAGCGCCACCAGCACCGCGGTGTCGTCCGGCAGCGCCGGGGTGGCGGCCCGCGCGCGCTCGGCGCAGGTCATCAGGGTATTGACCGGAACCACCGGCAGCCCGGCGCCGAAGGCCAGCCCCTGTGCCACGCCGCAGGCAGTGCGCAGGCCGGTGAACGAGCCCGGGCCGGCGCCAAAGGCAATCGCGGCACAGTCCGCCAGCGCGATGCCGGCTTCGGCCAGCAGCTCGCCGGCAGCCGGCAGCACGCGTGCCGACGAGCGTGCACCAGTGTGCTCATGGCGCACCAGGCACTCGACTCCGGCACCCGGCACCGCACGTCCGAGCGCGACCGAGCACCACTCTGTAGAAGTTTCAACAGCAAGAATCCAGGACATGGCGCGATTGTATCCGGTGACGCCCGGAATCGAGGGCTTCTTCGGTTTTATACGGACGGCGCGGGGCCGCCGGGCGGCTATCATCGGCCTGCACTTTCGCAATCCAGACAGCACACACGGAGGAACCCCCATGAGCGACCTGCAGGCACGCTTCGACCAGGCCCAGATCGAGGTCAAGCAACTGAGCGAGCGCCCCAGCAATATGTCCCTGCTGCGCCTGTATGCCCTGTTCAAGCAAGGCAGCGAAGGCGATGCCCACGGCGACAAGCCCGGCATGACCGACTTTGTCGGCCGCTACAAGTTTGAAGCCTGGGAGGCCCTGCGCGGCACCGCGCGCGAACAGGCGATGGAGCAGTACATCGCGCTGGTGGAAGAACTGCGCAGCGGCGTAGCCAGCTAAGCT
>NZ_JFJW01000146.1:0-66919 GCF_000611125.1 Cupriavidus sp. SK-4 | reverse complement strand
CGGGCCGCCGGCAGCGGCCGCGGCCGGATCCGCCACGCCGCGAACATCGCGCTGGCGATCACCACGCCCACGGCCAGGAAGGTTTCATCGAAGGCACGGATGCGCGCCGCCTGCACGGCGGCGTCGCCGGCCTGGCCCAGCACCGCGCCGTGTTCCGCCAGCCGCCATTGCAGCCCCACGCCCGCCAGGCTCACGCCGATGGCGCCGCCCAGCTGGCGCAGGAAGTTGATGCAGCTCGAGCCCTGCGCGATCAGCGTGAAGTCCACCCCCCGCATTGCCCCCAGCGTCAGCGACGGCAGGATGCAGCCCAGCCCGATGCGCCCCAGCACCGCCAGCGCCACCAGCACCAGATAAGGCGTGGCGCGCGACCCCAGCGCCATCAGCAGGAACGACAGCGACAGCAGCGCCAGCCCGAACGACACCTGGATATGCGGCGCGATCTTGTGGGTGAAGCGCCCCGATACAGCAATCGTCAGCGCCAGCACCACGCCCGCCGGGAACAGCACCAGGCCCGCGCGCGACGGCGTGTATTCCAGCGCCATCTGCATATAGACCGGCAGCAGGTAGGTCGAGCCGAACAGCCCCGCGCCGTAGATAAAGGCCACCACCGCCCCGGCCGCGAACTGCCGGTAGCTATAGAGCCGCAGATTCATCAGCGGATGCGCCGCGCGCAGCTGCCACAGTACGAACGCCGCCAGCATCAGCACGCCGAAGCCCAACAGCGCCAGGCCCGCGGGCACGCTCTCGCGCATCTCGACCACGCCGTTGAGCAGGCTTACCGTGGCAATGCCGGCCAGGCCCAGCCCGCGCCAGTCCAGCGGCTGGCGCTCGCCCATCATGATCGAGTCCACCGCCATGAAGCGCCGCGCCATCAGCACGCCGATCAGCGTCAGCGGCACCACCACGAAAAAGATTGAACGCCAGCCGAAGGCCTCGACCAGGAAGCCGCCCAGGCTGGGCCCCAGCGCGGGCGCCAGCACCACGCCAAAGCCGAACATGCTGATCGCCTTGCCCTGCTCGCGCTCTTCGAACACGCGCAGGATCAGGATATTGGGCAACGGCTGCATGATGCCCGCGGCAATGCCCTCGGCCACGCGCATCGCGATCATCACGCCGTAGGTCGGTGAAAAGCCGCCAAAGAGCCCGCCCGCGCCCAGCAGCAGCGAGGCCCCCAGGAAGGTGCGGCGCAGCCCGTAGCGGTTCAGCAGCCAGGGCGTCAGCAGCATCGACAGCGTCATCGCAACCATGAAGCTGGCCGCCACCCATTGCGCGCGCTCCTGCCCCAGCACGAAGTGCCGGCTCAGGTCCGGAATGGCTACGTTGATGATGGTGGACGAGACGATCGACGAGATCGTGCCCAGCATCAGCGTCACCAGCACCAGCCAGCGCAGCCGCTCGCCGTAGCGCGCACGCAGCGCCAATCGGGTCGGCAGACCCGGCCGCTGGCCGGAACCCTCCGGCGTGGCGGGGCCCTCGCTCACCCCAGCCGTCCGGTGTCAGCGATCTCGCGGATCTTGCGGACGGTGTCGATATCGGCCTCGTGGTAGGCGGATTTGACGATCTCGGCGTAGCGGTCATCGCCGCTGGCGTCGACCGCCGGCATGGTGGTGTCGTAGACAAAGCGCAGCAGCAGCGCGCTCGGGGCCGGGGTCTCGATCGCCATGGTCAGCGTGCCGCCGGCATGCTCGGCCGTGGCCGCGGTTTCATAGCGCACCTGGCGGCGCGGCTCGAACACCACATGATCCTGGATCGACGCCTTGCCAAAATGCAGCACGCGATCGATCCAGTTGTCGCCGCGGCCGACTACCTCGGCGCGGTCCAGGCCCAGCACGAAGAGTTCGGGAGACTCGGCGCGCAGCACCAGCCCTTGCCACAGCTGGTCAGGCGTCAGCGGATCCAGTTGAGGATTGCCCGGATCGTTGATCTCAACCAAGTGCTCGAAACGCAACTTCATTCTCCCTGTCTGCAGTGATTCGATATTATGAAGTCTCCGCGTGTTCGGGAGACCTTTTTGTCTGCGCGGTGCAACATGGCTTGACACGGGCCATTGCTCTTTATCGACCAAGATCCACGCCAACTGGAGTCCCGCATGAGCGCCGCGCCGCTGGCCGAAACCGATCCCCTGCAGATCCTTGTCTACGCCGACTCGCTGTCATGGGGCATCGTGCCCGGCACGCGCCGGCGCTTGCCCTTCCCGGTGCGCTGGCCCGGCCGGCTGGAGCTGGGCCTGAACGCCGACGGCGGCACCCCGGTGCGCATCATCGAAGACTGCCTGAACGGCCGCCGCACGGTCTGGGACGATCCCTTCAAACCCGGCCGCAACGGCCTGCAGGGGCTGGCGCAGCGCATTGAAATCCACTCGCCGCTGGCCCTGGTGGTCCTGATGCTGGGCAACAACGATTTCCAGTCGATGCACCCGCACAACGCCTGGCACGCCGCCCAGGGCATCGCCACACTGGTGCAGGCCATCCGCAGCGCGCCGATCGAGCCGGGCATGCCGGTGCCGCCGGTGCTGGTCGTCACCCCACCCCCGATCCGCACCCCGCGCGGGCCGCTGGCGCCCAAGTTTGCTGGCGGCGAACATAAGTGGACGGGCCTGCCGCAAGCCGTGGCCGAGGTCTGCACGCAACTGGGCTGTCCGCTGTTCGACGCCGGGACCGTGATCCAGAGCAGCGAGGTCGACGGCGTGCACCTGGATGCCGACGCGCACCTGGCACTCGGCGACGCGCTGCGCCCGGTCGTGCGGGAGCTGTTGCGCGGCTAGAGCGCCGTTCCTGGCACCTGCCTGCGGCCGGCTGAAACATCACTCCTGACAGCAGGTGTCAGGAGACCCGGCGCACAATGCGGCCGCTCTCACACGGAACGCCGCCAGGAGGCTGTCATGGAGTTGCTGATCAATATCGATGTCGACGATTTGCCGCGCGGCATCGACTTCTACGCGCAGGGGCTTGGCCTGAGGCTGAACCGCAAGCTGTTCGACGGCACCGTTGCCGAAATGCTGGGCGGCAACACCCCCATCTACCTGCTCGCCAAGCCCGCCGGCACCCGCCCCACCACCCGCGCCGATACCCGGCGCGACTACCGCCGCCACTGGACCCCGGTCCACCTTGACTTCGTCGTGGCCAACCTGGAACAAGCCATCGAACGCGCGCTGGAAGCCGGCGCCGAGATCGAGGACTGGCCGCAGGACTTTGACTGGGGGCGGCAAGCAAGGCTGTCGGACCCGTTCGGGCATGGGTTGTGTTTTATCGAGTGGAAGGGCCAGGGATATGGGGCGCTGGCCGGCTGAGCCAGTGGCGCACCGTCACCGTGGCGCCAATGACTACCGGCAGCAGGCCGGCACCGTTTCGCGTCCCGGTGACTTTTCAGCGCAAGACTGGCCTGATCCTGCTGGATCAGCTCTGGACCGTGGACAAATCCCGGCTGGTCAGGCGGGCCGGCGGACTGAGTGACAGGATCGTGGAGGACACCTTGCGGACATTGCGCGAAGTCTTTGCAGACTGAGCCGTGACCCAGAAGCATTTAATGCCGGCAATCTGGCGTCATTTGGATTCATAAGCATATGAAAAACAAATAGACGCCAGATTCATTCCTACAGCGCCATCTGGACGCAATTGCGTTAATCTGTGGCCCTCGCCCCGGTCAGGCGATCCCTGCCCAGGCGACTGTCTCACTCGCCACATAACCAGAATATCTCCAGAACTCCTATGCGCAGCACGTCTCTCATCAAGCGCCTGGCGGTCGCAGTGTCCGCCCTTGGTTTTATCGCCGCCGGCAGCGTCTCGGCCCAGGAACAGACCATCCGCGTCGGCACCGTCAGCGGCCCCGATGCCGAAGTCTGGCAAGTCGTCCAGAAGGTGGCCAAGCGCAATGGCCTGAACGTCAAGGTCGTGGAGTTCAACGACTACGTGCAGCCCAACGCCGCACTGGATGCCGGCGACCTGGACGCCAACAGCTTCCAGCACCAGCCCTACCTGGACAGCCAGGTGAAGCAGCGCGGGTACAAGATGCAGAGCGTGGGCTACACCTATATCTCGCCGCTGGGTATCTACGCGAAGAACCTCAAGTCGGCGAAGGACCTGCCGCAAGGCGCCAAGGTGGCCGTGCCCAACGACCCGTCCAATGAGAACCGCGCCCTGCTGCTGCTGCAGTCGCAAGGCGTGATCAAGCTGAAGGCAGGCGCCGGCGCCAATGGTGTCAACGCCACCCCGCTGGACGTGGCCGAGAACCCGAAGAAGCTGAAGCTCGTGGAACTGGATGCAGCGCAGCTGGCCCGCGCCCTGCCCGATGTCAGCGCCGCCGTGATCAACACCAACTACGCGCTCGCGGCCGGCCTGCAGCCGACCAAGGACGCGATCGCGCTGGAAGACATCCACAGCCCGTACGCCAACATCATCGTCGTGCGCACGCAGGACAAGGACAAGCCGTGGGTCAAGAAGCTGGTGGCAGCGTACCAGTCTGAAGACGTGCGCCAGTTCATGAAGGCCCAGTACAAGGGCGCGATGGTGCCGTCGTTCTGATTGCCCGTGGCGCAGCCGGATCGCCGTAACGCGGTCCGGCCAGCGATGCTGCGTGTGCCCGCCGGAGGTGCTTGCAAATTTGTGAACCTTCGGTAAAATGCGCCGCTCACCTTGCCCAGGTGGCGGAATTGGTAGACGCACTAGGTTCAGGTCCTAGCGGTGGCAACACTGTGGAGGTTCGAGTCCTCTCCTGGGCACCAGAGATTCAAGCAGAAAGCCCGCACGAAAGTGCGGGCTTTTTGTTTTTGCGGCCGCCAACCGATATTGAAGCGGCTTAGCGTTTTTGCGGCTGCCCCAGAACCGGGGGCGCCGGTGGCGGCAGCGGCGTGGCAACCGGCTCCAGCCCGGTCGTTCGCACGATGGTGGCTGCCGCCGGGGACGCCAGGAACTGAACAAACCGCGAAGCCGCCGCGCTCTGGTGGCCCGCCACCATCCCGGCGGAGAAGAAGACCCGCTGCTGCAGTTCGGCTGGCAGCGGGCCGACGAAATCCAACTCCTTGAACGGCAGCAGCTCGCTGACTTGCTGGAAGCCGATTTCCGCATCGCCGCGGGCCACCACGGCGCCGACGCGCTCGCTGTTGATCTTGCGGGCCTTGTCCTTGATCTGGTCCGCGACGCCGAGCCGGTGGAACAAATCACCGGACAGGTAAGTCCCGCTGGCGCTGGCTGAATACGCAATCGATTTAGCGTTGAGCAAGGTCTGCTTCAAGCCCTCTGCGGTGCTGATATCGGGCTTGGGCGTGCCCTTGCGGACCGACATGCCGATCAGCGACTGTGCCAGGTCCACCCGGCTGCCCGCTGCCACCTTGCCCTCCGATATCAGCTTGTCGAGACCCGAGTCCGCCAGGATCACCACATCGAAGGTCTCGCCGCGTGCCAGCCGGCTGGGGATGGAATCGGGTGCATTGCCCATCGACGCGCCGTAGGCGGTGATGATCCGGTCCTGCGTGGCGGCTTCATACAGTGGCACCAGTTGCTGGTATGCCGCGGTGAAGCCGCCCGAGGTAATCACACGGATATCGTCTGCCCAGGCGGGCGCGGCCAGCCATACCAGGAAAACCAGTGCGGCCTTTCTGGCGGCCAGGGCGGTCAGCTTCATTTCGTCTCCAAGATTTCGTTGCTGGCGCCGCAAGAGCGCCAGTCTTCCTCGTTTTTCTGCATTGCCAGAGTATTCGCGTAACACTATTCTGTGAATTGCAATGTTCTGATGATTTCATGCATGTCACGCATCAATTTCGCACTTGAGGATTTGCAGGCATTTATCGCCACGGCGGAGAAAGGCAGTTTCCGGGTGGCCGCCGAGACCCTGCATATCTCGCAACCCGCGCTGAGCCGCAGGATCGACAAACTTGAAAAGACGCTCGGCTCACGCCTGCTCGAACGCACCACCCGCCGCGTGGAGATGACACACGTCGGCAGGCAGTTCCTGGAGGAAGCGCGGACTGCCCTGGATATTCTCGACAGCGCCGTGTTCCGCCTTGGTGACGAAGCCGCGCTCCGGCGCGGGCTGGTGACGGTGGCGGCGATACCGTCTGCCGCGGCACATCTGCTGCCCGATGCCATCAGCGTGTTTGCAGCCCGTCATCCTGGCGTGCGCGTGCGCGTGATCGACGAAAGCGCCAACGCGGCGCTGTCCAGCGTGCTGTCGGGCGAATCGGACTTCGGGCTCAACTTCATGGGTTCCCAGGAACCCAATATCGAGTTCCGCCCGATCCGTACCGAGCCCTATAGGCTGGTGTTGCGGCGCGACCATCCCTGGGCCGATCGCAAGTCTGTCGCATGGGCTGACCTGGCGGGGCAGCGCATGGCCGGCGTGTCCAGGCAAAGCGGCAATCGCGCCCTGATCGAGAATGCCATCGCCCATCTTGAACAGCGCCCGACCATCTATTACGAAGCCAACCACGTCGTTGGCGTGCTGGCGCTGGTGGAAGCCCGCCTCGGTATGGCCGTGCTGCCGGGCCTGGCACTGCCGCGCGATCATCCCCGCCTGTGCGCCATCGCGCTGATCGAGCCTGCCGTGGACCGTGTCCTGGCGCTGATACGCCGTCGCGACCGGGCGTTGCAGCCTGCGGCCAAGGCGCTGTTTGACATCCTCACTTCTGACGCTGAAATGTCCACCGATTGACCAGCAACAGCTGGCCTACCACAGCTCAACTGGATTTCTTGCGCTAAAGCCGGCCGAGGGACTTGCAAAATCCGCAGCGCGCTGTAAAATCCGGCGCTCACCTTGCCCAGGTGGCGGAATTGGTAGACGCACTAGGTTCAGGTCCTAGCGGTGGCAACACTGTGGAGGTTCGAGTCCTCTCCTGGGCACCAGAGATTCAAGCAGAAAGCCCGCACGAAAGTGCGGGCTTTTTGTTTTTGCCGCGGCGAATGCTTCAGTCCTCTGCGCACAGCTTTGCCGCCGTCTGGTCCAGCTGCGCCTTCACCATTGCCAACAGCGAATACACGTTGTGGCAGCCCTCCGACCGCTCGCTCTCGATTTCAACCAGCAACAGGATGGCACTCAGCCCGGCGCTGATTTGCTCAAAGGACTCGATTGTGCCGGCCGGGACGATATGCCGGACATCTGCAGGGTGATGAGTAGACATTTGCATCGCGCTTTTCTCCTTTAGAGAACGCCCGCCTGCCCAAGTATGAAGAAGGTGGCGGGCCAGACAACGGGGGTGACATTGCCGGTGCAACAATGACGGAAAACCGGCCAGCCATAAGGCTGCCCCGCCCGGCCCGCCGTGGAAAACGGCCTGCTCGCGGATTTTTTTTATCTGGTCATTGTTGCTTTGCCGGGTTGTCACCCCTGCTCACCGAACCCTTCGGTGAGGCCTGCAGTTTCTCGCCCCCGCCATCGTGCGGCGATAAGACGTTTCGCATTCGCCACTCCCCGCCCCATCGCCTACAGTATTCCTATCCAAGGGCGCGGCCGAGCCGCCTGACCGAAGAACTGCGGAGAACCACCGTGGGCAAACTGCAAGAGCGTCGCCGTTTCCTGGGAGCCGCGCTGGGCGGCCTGCTGGTCCCTGCCCTGCCCGCCTGCGGTGGGGATGATGACGATCCGCCCAAGCCGCCCGATCCTGTTCCCGAATCCCAGATCACCCAGGCCATCGCCCAGGTCGACAAGCTGGCCGCTGACCTGATGGCCAGTTCCGGCGTGCCGGGCATGGCCGTCGCCGTGGTGCGCGGCAATCAAACCGTTTACGCCAAAGGCTTTGGCCGCAGGCTGGTAACCGACCCCGCGCCGGTTGATGCCGACACCGTGTTCCAGCTTGCGTCGGTGTCAAAGCCCATCGGGGCAACCGTGGTGGCCCGGCAGGTCGGGCGCGGCGGCATCAGTTGGGATACGCCAGTGCGCACGCACCTGCCCTGGTTCGCGCTCTCGGAAGCGGAAGTCACGGAAGCCGTCACCATTGGCGATCTCTACGCCCATCGCTCCGGCCTGCCCGACCACGCCGGCGACCGCCTTGAAGACATGGCCTACGACCGCCAGCAGGTCCTGACGCGCCTGCGCTTCCTGCCGCTGCATCCGTTCCGTGCGGTCTATGCGTACACCAACTTTGGCATGACCGCCGCCGCCGAGACCGTGGCCACCGCGGCCGGCATCGACTGGGCCACGCTGTCCGAACAGGCCATCTACCAACCGCTGGGCATGGCGCGCACCAGTTCGCGCCATGCCGACTTTGCCGCGCGCGACAACCGCGCCCTCGGCCATGTCAGGATCAATGGCGCCTGGGTGCAAGGCATGGGCACGATGCCGGATGCGCAATCGCCCGCCGGTGGCGTCAGCTCATCCGTCAACGACATGGCGAAATGGCTGGCGATGCTGCTCGCCAAAGGCGAGTTCGCAGGCCAGCGCATCGTCGACGCCGCCGCGCTGGCACCCGCGCTGAGCCAGCAGATGCAGAGCAGTCCGCCCGTCAGCGGACGTCCGGCCGGCTACTACGGCTATGGCTTCAATGTCGGCACGACCGAACTCGGGCTGACCTCCTATAACCACTCCGGCGCGTTCGTGGTGGGCGCGGCCACCAACTTTACCGCGGTGCCGTCGCTAAACCTGGCCATCGTGACGCTGACCAACGGCTATCCCATCGGCGTCCCGGAAACCCTGAACGCACAGTTCTTCGACCTGGCGCAGTACGGCGCCATCCGGCGAGACTGGGGCCAGATCTACGGCGATGCGCTTGCGCCGCTGCTGGCGCCGGAAGGCAGGCTGGTCGGGCAACCGCGCCCCGCCAGTCCGCTGCCGGCGCGCGCGCTCTCGACCTACACCGGCACCTACCAGAACGACTACTACGGTCCGCTGCAGGTGGCCGACCAGGGCGGCACGCTGGTGATGACGCTGGGCGCCACACCGCTGACCTTGCCGCTGAGCCACTGGGACGGCGATGTCTTTACCTTTGCGCTCAACAATGAAAACGCGACGCCGGGCACGATCTCGCAGGCGGCGTTCTCCAGCGACCGCGTGTGGCTGGAGTATTACGACCACGAAGGCTTGGGCATGTTTGTCCGCTAGTACTGCAAGTTGCCAGGCCAATTCATCCAGGGAAGAAAGTCCATGACCAGACTGCGCACCGTTCTCCTCACCACCGTCATTGCCCTGCTCGGCGCCTGCGCCGCGCCCACGCCGCCAGCGGACGCCCAGCGCCCGATGCCGCCCGGCCAGCCCACCGCCGGCAAAGCCGAAGTGCTGTGGCTGGGCCAGTCCGCCACGCGCATCACCACGCCCGGCGGCAAGGTCATCGTGATCGACCCATGGCTCACCACCAATCCCAAGACGCCGCCAGGCTTCAAGCAGCTCTCGGCGCTGGGCAAGGTCGACCTGATCCTGGTCACGCACGCCCACGGTGACCACCTGGGCGATGCCCCGGCCCTGGCCAGGCTGACCAACGCGCCGATCTACAACGGCGGCGGCCTGGGCCAGGCCCTGATCAGCCTGGGCATGGTCCCGGCCGCGCAGGCGCAGCGCTTCGGCAAGAGCGGCACGGTCATGCCCTTTGGCCCGACCGGCCCCAAAATCACCGCAGTGCATGCGGAGCACTCGTCGGAGCTGGCGCTGAAGAACCCCGCCACCGGCAAGGACGAAACCCACTACGGCGGTGAGCCCGTCGGCTACATCATCGAGCTGGAGAACGGCTTCAAGATCTGGCACATGGGCGATACCGGACTGTTCGGTGACATGCGGCTGATCGGCGAGGTTTACAAACCCGATCTCGTGCTGATCCCCATTGGCGGCCATTTCACCATGGGCCCGCAGGAAGCCGCCATCGCGGTGCGCGACCTGATCCGGCCGCGCTTTGCGATTCCGATCCACTATCAGACCTCGCCGCAGTTGAGCGGGACACCGGAGGCGTTCAAGGCGGCGCTGGGCGCCGGCGCTGCGGCAAGCGTGATCGTGCCGCAGCCGGGGGAGAAGGTGGACTTCTGATGACTCAGGAGTCATCGCGCATGAGTGGCTGGCTGGCAAAGGCCGTTGGCGCGCTTGGCTGCGCCCTGGCGTTCCTGGCTGGTCCGGCGTGCGCCGCGGACCCGGCGACCCTGACCATTTCGGCAGGCACGCAGCAGCGCAGCTGGACCCGCGACGAACTGCTGCGCGATCCGCTCCTGGTAGATGTGACGGTGGATGACGACAACCTGAAGCGCCGTCTCACATTCAAGGCCATCCCCCTGACAGCGCTGCTGCAGGGCATGCCGGTGAACGACAGCGCCAGTGCCACGACCGCGGCCAGCGATGGCTATGTTGCCCACTTGCCGATGCGCCTGTTGCTGGCCGAGCGCGCCGACGGGCCACGCGCGTGGCTGGCGGTCGAGAATCCTGCCGCGCCGTGGCCAAGGCTCAAGGACCAGGACATCGGCCCGTTTCGGCTGATCTGGACCGTGCCGTCCGGCCGCGCCGCTGCGGCGATCAACGAGAGTCACTGGACCTACAGCATCGTGCGCATTGACATCACCGCGTCGCCCGCCGAGCGCTATGCAGCGATCCGGCCCGCCGCTGGCCAGCCTGCCGATGGACCGGTCATGCGCGGCTTCATGACCTTCCAGCGCGTCTGCTTCTCGTGCCACTCCCTCAACCGGGTCGGCGATGCCAACCTCGGCCCCGACCTGAACGTGCCGTACAACCCAGTGGAGTACCTGGGCGATGACAAGCTGGCCAGGCTGATCCGTGACCCGCAATCATTGCGCTGGTGGCCGAACTCGCGCATGTCGGCCATCGACGAGAAGACGCTGTCCAACGCGGACCTGAAGGACCTGCTGGCGTACCTGCGTCATATGGCCGGACGCAAGGCGGCCGCGCCCGGCGGCGGGTCCTGACTGCCTTGCGGCCCTGGTGGCCGCCCTGGAGGTTCCAGCGCAGCGATTCCAAATGTCCTTGAGCCCCGCCTCTTCCAGCGTGGGCCCATCGGGCAGGACGCTGGAAGAGGCGGGGCGCACAACTTGCCGGACTTGATGCTTCAGCACCGGTGTCAGGGTATCGAACGATACCAAGCGCCCTTTGGCTCTAAAGAGCAACTCTTGCCGGCCGATATAGACCATTCGATCATCAGACTTGAACTCGCCTTGACCAAGCCCTACAAGGAACTGCTGCTCCTTCTCAGCAAGATCCGTCCAGCCAAAGGAGCTGACCAACAATCGCGCCTCGAGATTCATTGCGCGCGAATTGTCTTCTGGCTCCGTTCAGTTGCCCTCGCTTTGCTCCTGGTCACTTGGGGAGCCGCAGGCTTCGCCGGCTTCTTGTCGACTTCACTTGGGCCAGCATGGCGCATCGGACTCCTCGCCAGCAGCGTCATCACCAGCATCATGGCATTGGCATCCATCGTCGTTGATCTTGTTCCGCTAGTCTATGCACTATGGCGCTTTCGAAGCCGCGACTTCATGCGCCTGCGCCGAGAGGCGCATCACGATGCCGAACATATAGACAGGCTCAGACCTTTTGGGCGGCATACGCTACAGCAAGTTGATCTGCTGCTCAAGGTCCGCATTGAGCGGCTGCAACGCCGTTTCACATTGTTCTTTGGCGGCTCAGACAAGCTCGCCCTATTTGCCCTCGCTGGTGGCGCATGGGTCGCCAGTAAGGAATTGCTATCGACTACCAATTCCTGGCAAGGTCAGATTCTCACCTACGGCCTCGCCTTCCTTGGCGGACTGCCATTGGTGGCCTACTTGTGAACCAGGTTATCCATCGCTATTCCTATCACCGCGATCTACTGGCTTTGGCATTGGCCGACCTGGAAAGAAGAAAAACGACTGCAGCGACGTCGAACATGCGACGAGCACGTCGCTGGGCCCACGCCAGGCGGCCTCGACGACTTAGCTAGCGGTCATGTCAAGCCCGCTCACGCAACGCGATAGCGCCGGATGACCTCCGGATCCGGGTCGATGCCCAGGCCCGGGCCAGCGGGTACCGCGATCATGCCATCGCGAGGCACCACGGCATCGCCAAGCACCTGCGCGTCCATGTCGAAGTAACGCCATTCGATCATGGCCGCGGCATCCCCCAGCGCTGCCGTGGCATGGATGCTGGCCAGCAGCCCCGGGCCATCGTAGAAGGTATGGACCATCACTTGCGTGTTGTGCGCCTCGGCCAGCGCAAAGACGTTGCGCAAGGCGCTGATGCCGCCCATCTTGGCCGGGCTGGGTTGCACCACATCAACGGCGCCCACGCTGAGCAGGTGCTGGAACTCCATCAGCGTGGTGGCATTCTCGCCGGCGGCGACCGGGATGGCGCACTGCTGGCGCAGGGCGGCCAGTCCGGCGTAGTTCTCCGGCGGCCACAGGGGCTCTTCCAGCCACCGTAGCGACAAGGGTTCCAGCGCGCGCGCCATGTCGATGGCCTCATGGAGTGGCCACGGGCAGTTCGTATCCAGCGTGATCTCGACGTCCGGGCCCGCCGCTTCGCGGGCAGCGCGGATGACCGTGAGGTCGACCTCATGCAGCTTCAGGCTCCGGTAGCCATCGGCGATGGCGCGCCTGACATTGACCGCCATCGTTTCGGGATCGGCATACCGGATCAGGCTGGCATAGGCAGGCAGGCGGTCCCGGCGCGCGCCGCCGAGCAGCTGGTGAACGGGTAGCCCGGCCGCTTTGCCGCAGAGGTCCCACAGGGCGATATCGAGCGCGGACAGCCCATAGAAGATGGCCCCGCTGCGCCCGAAGACATGGAACCTGCGCTGCAGGTCCAGGCCGAGGGCATCGATCCGGGTTGCATCCCGGCCGATGCAGGCAGGCGCCAGCATCTGCTCGATGGCCGCCTTGACCGCCGGAATCCCAACGAAGCCGAAGGTCTCGCCCCAGCCGACCAGCCCGTCGTCGGTCGTCACCTTGAGCAGCAGCGAATCGGCGGCCTGCATCCCGGCGCCGCCCCAGACGCCCGCGGCGGAAACGCCGCCCACCGTGAACGGAATGCGCAGGACGATGGCTTCGATGCTCGCGATCTTCATGGCCCCCCTCCTTCCGCTACTCGCATTCTGCCCCGCATCGCATTGGAGCGATGCCGGGCAGACTTCAATATAGGCGAGAAGGCAAGGAACCGAATGACCGCTGATCACCTATTCGATCGTCACCTTCCCGTCCTTCACCAGCTTGGCGAACTTGACCGTCTCGTCCTGGATCCGCTTGGCAAACTCCTGCGGGGTGCTCGCCATCGGCTCGGCGCCGACCGCAACCATGCGTTGCTGGAAGTCCGGCGATTTCACGATCTTGACGATCTCGGCATTCAGCCGCGTCACGATGGGCGCGGGCGTGGCGGCCGGCGCCAGCACGCCGAACCAGGTGCCGATATCAAAGCCCTTCAGCCCCGCCTCTTCCAGCGTCGGCACATCAGGCAGGACGCTGGAGCGCCGCGCGGTGGTCACGGCCAGGGCGCGCAGCTTGCCCGACTTGATGTGCTGCAGCACCGGCGTCAGGGTATCGAACGACATCGTCACCTGTCCGCCGAGCAGATCGGTCGTCAGCGGGCCGCTGCCCTTGTAAGGCACGTGCAGCAGCGGCGCTCCCGTCGCTGCCTGGAACTGGGTGCCGATCAGGTGCTGCGCGGTGCCGTTGCCATTGGAGCCATAGGCAAACTCCGGCGATGCCTTCTTCGCCAGGGCCACCAGTTCGCTGACGTTCTTCGCCGGCGTCTGCGCAGCATTGATGACCAGCACGTTGGGCACCATGGCGACCGTGGCGATGGGCGCCAGGTCCTTCTGGAAGCTGTAGGGCAGCTTCTTGTAAACGCTGCTGGCGATGGTATGGTGCACTGCGCCCATCAGCAGCGTGTAGCCGTCCGGCTTGCCCTTGGCGACGTAGTCCGCGCCCACGGTGGCGCCGGCGCCGGGCCGGTTCTCCACGATCACGGGCTGGCCCAGGCTCTTCGACAACTGGTCGCCCAGCGCGCGGGCCAGCACGTCCGTGGTACCGCCCGACGGGAACGGAACCACCAGGGTGATCGGCTTAGCTGGCCATTCCTGTGCCAGGCAAGTGCCGCTGAGAATGAAGCCGGCTGCCAGCACGGCCACACCGGAAATACGACGCACGAGTTCAGTACCACGCATGATTTGTCTCCTGAATGTTCTATGTTTGCAGCCGGCTTTCGGCTGATTAATGCTTGATAGCGCCTTGGTTCCCCTGTCTGATGTCTGCCTACTGGACCTGCGCGATGCGCAGCAGGTTGGTGGTGCCGGCCACGGTGAACGGCAGGCCGGCCGAGATGACGATCTGCTGCCCGGCCACGCCAAACTGCTCCTTCAGCACGGTGCGGCTGGCCAGGTTGGTCATCTCCAGCACATCCACCACTTCATGGCAGAGCACCGCATGCACACCCCAGGCCAGCGCCAGCCGGCGCGCGGTGGCGATCCGCGGCGTCATGCCGAGGATCGGCACTTCGGGCCGCTCGCGCGCCATCCGCAGCGCGGAGTAGCCTGAGCTGGTGTAGGTGACCGCGGCAGGCACGCGCAGCAGGTTGGCCACGTGCCTGACGGCATAGCCGATGGCGTCGGCGGCTTCCGCGCGCGGCGCCGAGTGCGATGCCTGGATGGCTTCGTGGTAATGCGGATCCGATTCGGTGCGCGTGATGATGCTGTCCATCATCCGCACCGCTTCCACCGGATAGCTGCCCGATGCCGATTCCGCGGACAGCATCACGGCGTCGGCGCCGTCGTAGATGGCGGTTGCCACATCGGACGCTTCGGCGCGCGTCGGCACCGGCGCGGCCACCATCGACTCCAGCATCTGGGTCGCGACGATCACCGGCTTGCCGGCCTTGCGGCAGGCGCGCACGATGCGCTTTTGCAGCGACGGCACCTGCTCCGCCGGCATCTCGACGCCCAGGTCGCCGCGCGCGACCATGACCGCGTCCGATGCCGCCACGATCGCTTCCAGGCTCTGGATCGCGGCCGGCTTCTCCAGCTTGGCGACGATGCCGGCGCGGCCGTCCAAGATCTGCCGGATCTCCTCGATATCCTCGGCGCGCTGCACGAACGACAGCGCAATCCAGTCCACGCCCAGCGACAGCCCGAAGTCCAGGTCGCGCCGGTCCTTCTCGGTCATCGCCGACAGCGGCAGCACCACGCCGGGCACATTGACGCCCTTGCGGTCGGACAGCGTGCCGCCATTGATCACGGTGGTCTCTGCGTACTCCGCGCCGCAGCGTTCGACGCGCAGGCGCACGCGCCCATCGTCCACCAGCAGTTCCGCACCGGGCTGCAGCGCCGCGAAGATCTCCGGATGCGGCAGGCTGACCCGCTCCGCGGAGCCCGGCACGCTGGCATCGAGATCGAGCCGGAACGCGGCCTGTGCGGCCAGTTGCACCGGGCCGTTGGCAAAGGTGCCGATACGCAGCTTGGGCCCTTGCAGGTCCAGCAGCACGCCGATGGGCCGGCCACGCGCTTGCTCGATGGCGCGGATGCTTTGCAGCCGCTGCTGATGGTCGGCATGGGTGCCGTGGCTGAAGTTGAGCCGGAATACATCGGCGCCCGCGTCAAAGAGGCGCTCGATCATGGCCGGGTCGGTGCTGGCCGGACCCAGCGTGGCCACGATCTTGGCATTGCGAAGGCGTCTCATGCGGAGGCTCCAGAAGCGCGCGTCAGCAAGATCGCGCGGAAGTCGTTGACGTTGGTCAGCGTGGGACCGGTGATGACGGCATCCCCCAGCGCCTCGAAAAATCCATGGCCGTCGTTGGCGGCGAGCGCATCCTGCGGACGCAGTCCGGCGCGCCAGGCGCGTTCAAGCGTGTCCGGGCTGATCACCGCACCCGCGATCTCTTCCTGGCCGTCGACGCCGTCGGTGTCGCCCGCAATCGCATGGATGCCGGATTCGCCGCGCAGCGTCAGCGCCAGCGAGAGCAGGAACTCCACGTTCCTGCCACCCCTGCCCGCGCCCCGCACCGTGACCGTGGTCTCGCCGCCGGACAGCAGCACGCACGGTGCCGCAAACGGCTGGCCATGCCTGGTCGCCGCCAGCGCGATACCGCCCATGACCTTGCCGACATCGCGGGCTTCGCCTTCGATGGCGTCGCCCAGCATGTGCACGGCGAAGCCCGCGTCGCGGCCCACCTGCGCCGCCGCTTCCAGCGCCAGCCGGGGCGTGGCGATGAACTCGGTGCGGATGCGCGGCAGGCGCGGGTCGCCGGGCTTGAGCGTCTCGGCCGCGTCGGATGCCAGCACTGCCATCACATTGGGCGGCAGGTCGATCGCATACCGTTTGACGATGGCCAGCGCATCGGCGCGCGTGGTCGGGTCAGGCACGGTCGGACCCGAGGCGATATCGATGGGATCATCGCCCGGCACATCGGAAATCAGCAGGTTCAGCACGCGCGCCGGATGGCACGCGGCTGCCAGCCGGCCGCCCTTGATGGCGGACAGGTGCCGGCGCACGCAATTCATCTCGGAAATCGTGGCGCCGGACTTGAGCAGCGCGCGATTGACGCGCTGCTTGTCGTCAAGCGTGATGCCGGCAAGCGGCAGCGGCAGCAGCGACGATCCGCCGCCGGAGACCAGGCAGATCACCAGGTCGTCCTCGGCCAGGCCCGCCACCATCGCCAGCATGCGCTGCGAAGCGGCCAGCCCGGCATCATCCGGCACGGGGTGAGCGGCCTCCACGATCTCGATGCGCGAGCACGGCACCGCATAGCCGTAGCGGGTAACGACCAGGCCTTCCAGCGGCCCGGGCCATGCCGCTTCCAGCGCGCCCGCCATCGCCGCCGAGGCCTTGCCCGCGCCAATGAAGACGGTGCGTCCGCGCGGCGGCGGCGGCAGGTGCCGCGCCAGGGTCCTGGCCGGCTGGGCGGCGGCGACCGCCGCATCGAACATGCGCCGCAGCAACACGTTGGGCTCGGAATAATGCTGGCTCACGAAACGGCCCTAGCGCTCAGGCGGCCTTGGCTTGCTGGCCAGCGGCAAGCAGGTCGCACACCGCCTTGGTCACTTCAGCGGTAGTCGCCTTGCCGCCCAGGTCGCCGGTATGCAGCGCGGGGTTGGCGGTGACGGTTTCGACGGCCTGCATCACGCGCTGCGCCGCCTCGTTCTCGCCCAGGTGTTCCAGCAGCATGACCACCGACCAGAAGGTGCCGACCGGGTTGGCCAGGCCCTTGCCCATGATGTCGAAGGCCGAGCCGTGGATGGGTTCGAACATCGACGGGTAGCGGCGCTCCGGGTCGATATTGCCGGTCGGGGCGATGCCCAGGCTGCCGGCCAGCGCCGCCGCCAGGTCGCTCAGGATGTCGGCATGCAGGTTGGTGGCGACGATGGTGTCCAGCGAGGCCGGACGGTTCACCATGCGCGCCGTGGCTGCATCGACCAGTTCCTTGTCCCAGGTGACGTCCGGGAAATCCTTGGCCACCTGCACGGCGACCTCGTCCCACATCACCATGGCGTGGCGCTGCGCGTTGGACTTGGTGATCACCGTCAGCAGCTTGCGGGGACGCGACTGGGCCAGCTTGAAGGCAAAGCGCAGGATGCGCTCCACCCCTACGCGGGTCATCATGCTGACGTCGGTGGCCGCCTCGATCGGGTGGCCCTGGTGCACGCGGCCGCCCACGCCCGAATACTCGCCTTCCGAGTTCTCACGCACGATCACCCAGTTCAGGTCCTCCGCGGCGCAGCGCTTGAGCGGCGCATCGATGCCGGGCAGGATGCGCGTCGGGCGCACGTTGGCGTACTGGTCGAAGCCCTGGCAGATCTTCAGGCGCAGGCCCCACAGCGTGATGTGATCGGGGATATGCGGGTCGCCGGCGGAGCCGAACAGGATGGCATCCTTATCGCGCAGCGCATCCAGGCCGTCGGCGGGCATCATCACGCCGTGCTGGCGGTAGTAGTCGCCACCCCAGTCGAAGTCTTCGAATTCAAAGCGGAAGTCTGCACCGGCAGACGCCAGCGCCTCCATCACTTCACGGCCGGCGGGCACCACCTCCTTGCCAATGCCATCGCCGGGGATCGTTGCAATGCGGTACGTCTTCATCCGTGTCTCCTGGTCCAGATCGATTCAAATACAAGTTGAGTGCGTGGGGCGGATTCTGGGCCGTGGACAAGGTTTTGGATCGCTTGTAGAGTTAAACCATTGTTAACCTGAAATTAAAGATGGAATGGCGCTATCGTCCGGCATCCAACCGTCAGAACTGGGATTCTTCACGTCGGTGGCCACGGCAGGCAGCCTGAGCGCGGCCGCGCGCGACCTTGGGATCACTACCGCCGCGGTCAGCAAGCGGCTGGCGCAGATGGAGGCGCGCATCGGCATGCCGCTGGTGACGCGCACCACGCGGCGCATGAGCCTGACGCCCGAGGGCGAGGTCTACCTGGAGCACGCCCGGCGCATCCTCAGCGAGATCGACGACCTGGACCAGATCCTGACCCGCTCAAAGGGCCGGCCGAGCGGCCTGCTGCGGGTCAATGCCACGCTGGGGTTCGGGCGCATGCATGTGGCGCCGGTGATTTCCGAGTACGTCGCCACCTACCCTGAGGTCGATGTCCAGCTCCAGCTGTCCGCCGACCCGCCGCCGCTGAGCGAAGATGCCTTCGACGTCTGCGTCCGCTTCGGCCAGCCGCCCGACGCCCGCATCGTGGCCAGGAAGCTGGCGCCAAACCGGCGCCTGCTGTGCGCCTCGCCCAAGTACCTGCGCAGCCACGGCACCCCGCACACGCCCGCCGACCTGCGCCAACACAACTGCATCGGCATCCGCCAGGGCAGCGACGCCTATGGCGTGTGGCGCCTGACCTCAGGCAAAGGGACCAAGGCGCGGACCGAATCGGTCCATGTGCGCGGCAACCTCACCACCAATGACGGCGAGATCGCGGTCAACTGGGCGCTGGAAGGCCACGGCATCCTGATGCGCGCTGAGTGGGATATCGAGCGATTCCTGCGCAGTGGCCGGCTGGTGCAGGTACTGCCGCAATACGCGACGCCGGAGGCGGACATCTATGCCGTTTATCAGCAGCGGCACCAACTGTCGTCCCGGATACGGCTGTTCGTGGAGTTCCTGGCGGCGAAGTTCAGTGAGTTTGGGAAGTAACGGCAGCAGGTTTTTTTCCGGCGCCCGGGCCGCCGGGCGTGTATTCGAGTCAATTGGTTGAACGAGCGGGAAGGGACAGAAACGCCCCAACCTCGGGCCCGCGCCGCAACACCCCCCTGTGGAATCCCACAGGGTGCCCGCTCCACCACCCCGGCCTTTCACTATTCTCGTCCAAGGCAATTCGCGCCAGCCCCGTTCTCCGGGGCCAGCTCCGGGCAGATCTGCGTTATCTCCATGCCAGCCCCGGCACGCGAATTGGTCTTTGAAGAACAAGATCCGAAAGGGAAGACTCAATGCGTAAGACGATTTTGCTGATGGCGATTTGCGCGGCGCTGTCCGCGTGTGGCGGGGACGATAACAACACGACCAATTCGCCGAACCCCGGCACCCCAGGCAATCCGGGGGATCCGGGCACCCCCGGTACGCCTGGCACGCCAGGCAACCCCGGCACGCCGGCCACCCCGGCCGGATGGAGCGACCCCGCGCCCTTCACCGAGGCGGGCGCCGGCAATGTGAACGTCGCCATCGATGCCGCGGGCAACGCCATCGCGGTCTGGATGCAGCTGGATCCGGGCACCGCCAACGAAAGCGTGCTGGCGAGCCGCTATGTGCCGGGTTCCGGCTGGTCCGCCCCGGTGGCACTGGAAAACGACCCCGCGGGCGCCACCGACGGCCCGCAGATCGCGATGGACCGCGCCACCGGCCGCGCCATGGTCGTGTGGGCGCAACTCACCACCGCGGGCGCCTACGACATCTGGGCCCGCCCGTTCGACCCGGGCACGGGCTGGGGGACTCTGGCCCGTATCGAGTCGGGGGTCGGCCTGGCGGCCCAGCCGCAGGTCGGCATGGATGCCAGCGGCAACGCGCTTGCGGTCTGGTTCCAGCGCGACGGCCAGTTCGGCCCGTTCAAGATCGTGGCGAACCGCTATACCGCCGCCAGCGGCTGGGGCACGGAGACGACATTCGCCACGCCCAATGATGTCGGTGTGCAGAACGTGCGCCCGCAGATCGCGGTGGCGCCCTCGGGCGACGCCATTGCCGTGTGGGAACTGACTGACCTGGCCAGCAACGGCATCTGGACCAGCCGCTTCAGCGGCGGCAGCTGGGACGCACCCAGCGAACTGGTGCGCGATGACAGCATCGACCGGACGCTCGGCTTCCCCGCCATTGCCATGGACGGCAGCGGCAATGCCACGCTGGTATGGGGGCAATCCGATACCGCAAACAGCACCACGCAAAGCACGCTGTACTCGAAGCGATTTACCTCGGCCTGGCAAAACACGGTTGAGGTGGCGCCGCCGGTGGCCGAAGCCTTTGTCAGCAAGGCACGGCTGTCGGTCAATGCGCGCGGCGACGCCATGGTGGCCTGGGGCCGCAACGACAACGCGCTGGTGGCCAGCCTGGCGCCGGCCAACGGTGCCTGGGGCACCGCGACCGTGCTGCTCAATGCCAGCACGCGCGAGCCCAGCCTGCCCACGGTCGGCCTCGACGGCGCCGGCAACGGCTTTGTGGCATGGACCCAGAAGCCAGACGGCAGCAGCGTGGCCGATCTCTGGACCAACCGCTACGTGGCCGGCACCGGCTGGGGCACGGCGACGCTCGGCGAGAGCTCCAGCGACACTGCCGCCATACCTGCCGTGGCGGTGAACGAGAAGGGCAATGCGGCCCTGGTCTGGAACCAGTGGGGCGACGCGGGCACCAGGATCGTCGGCCGCTATTACACGCCGGCAAACTGAGGCCCGGTTTCGCCGCAGCCTGCAAGCCCCGGGGAGAATACTCTGCCCGGGGCTTGCGCGCGTTAACGGTCAGCGAGGGTCCGTGTCAGATCGACAGCAGCCCCAGCGCCACCGCGCGTGCGCAGGTCGCCTGGCGCCCGCGCGTGTTGAGCTTGCTCGCGGCAACGTTCAGGTGGAAGTAGACGGTGCTCTCGCTGATCGCGAGGATGGTCGAGATCTCCCAGGTGGTCTTGCCGATGGCGGCCCATTGCAGGATCTCACGCTGGCGCCGGCTCAGTACCGGACGGCAGGCTTCGCCTTGCAGGCGGCGCAACGCCGAGTGCAGGCAGTGTGCAAAGTAGCTCATCGGCGCCAGCGTCGTGCGCAGCGCGCGCAGATCGGTGGTGGCATCCGTTGTCAGGGTCATGAAGGCCCAGTCGATGCCGGGCGTCCACAGCGGGATGGTGAGGCCCGATCTCAGCCCATGCTCGCCGGCACTGCGCAACAGGTTGCGCGCGCGCTGCCCGATATCCCGGCGCGTATGGTCAACCTCGCCCAGCGCATTCCATGACGTCGCCGGCATGCCCGCGCGCACGTGCTCCACGCGCGCATCGCTGTCCTCATGCCGCCTGGCGCGCAGTGGCTCGTAGCGCGCCCGCGCCCAGTCCGCGGAGAAATCGTGGAAGCAAACGAAATCGTTGTCGCTCTCCGGACCGATTACCGGCTGCTTCATGACATAAGCATGGTGATTGAAGCCCATGCCCCGCGCCGCGCGCAGCGCGACCTGGGACACTTCCTGTGGCGTTCGCGCGTTCAGGACCGTTTCAGCGTATTGCCAGTCACTAATTGGATCTACCTTCATGAAGTCTCCGACTTGCCGCATTCCGATGGCTCACCATGACCGGAGCGCACAGCGCCTGGGCTGGCCGTCGGTCCATGAAGTTGGCGAGTGTATGCAAATTCCGCCATTGGCGGAACGCCCCGTTCGGGGGAAAAAGACTGACGAGATTTGCTGCGGTGCGAAAGGCGGGCTGTGGTGCAGGCCAGGGCCGGCTAAAGCGGTATTCAAATCAGATCTGAAGGCAGGTTATGTGGGGGCTTCCCCGCCCTTGACACGCGCAACCAGGCTCCGTCCGGCCCAGGGCCGCGAGCAGTCGGGCGTTCAAGCAGGCGAAAGCAACTCAACGCCTAGTGGCTCTCGATCCACTGAATCGCGAAGCGCATCAGCTCCTTGCCGTTAGGAATGTCCAGCTTTTCCTTGATGTTGGCCTGATGCGCCTCGATGGTCTTGACGCTGCGATTCAGTTTCCCGGCGATCTGGCGCGTGCTGAAGCCGAGTCCGATCAGGTGCAGGACTTCGAACTCCCGTTCCGACAGGCTCGCGATCGAGCCCGCGGGGTTTCTTTGAGGAGCCTTCAGGGCCCGCGCCAGCTTGTCATGCATGGCGGCACTCAGGTAGACATTGCCTGCCAGCACCTCGCGGATGGCATTCACAATATGCTCCGTGGCCTCGAGTTTCATCAGATACCCGTTTGCTCCTGCCCGCAGTGCGCGTTCGGCAAACAGCATTTCGTCATGCATGCTGAGGACCAGGATTGCCAGCTTTGGATAGTGTTGCCGGAGCGTCTTGACAAGATCCAGGCCGGAGTTCGAGTGCAGGCTGAGGTCGACAATGGCCATGTCAGGCTGGCAGGCCATCAACGCCAGAGCATCTTCAGAACTGCCGGCCACACAGCAGACGTGCAGGTCCTCATGCAGATTCAGCATCTGGCTTAACCCCTCCCGGATGATGGGGTGGTCATCCACGATCAGGATCTGGGTTGCGTGGCCCGGGCTAGATGGCTTCTGTCGCATGGCCCGGACTCTCTGGTATCGGATAACTGATGGCAACCGTGGTGCCACCCAGAGCATTGCGAGTGATCGTGCAGGAGCCGCCCAGGAGGCTCGCCCGGTGACGCAGGTTGTGAAGCCCCAGCCCCGAGGCACGCTCCATTTTTTCCGGGTCGACCCCCACCCCGTCGTCACTGATGGAAAGCCGCTGCATCCCGCCTTCGCGCTCCAGGTCGATCCCGATGTGGTGTCCCTGGCTATATTTCAGCGCGTTATTCACGGCTTCCTGTGCCGCACGGTAAAGGTTGATCTGCATCGGCGGATCCAGCAAATCCACGTCTGACCCAATGCGCAGCGTGCAGTCTATGCCATCCAGCGCGCAGGTCGTCTGCGCCAGCCCCTGCAGTGCGACCGCAAGGCCACCAGATTCCATGGTGACCGGGTCCAGGCCATGGGCAATCTTGCGAGTCATCAAGGACGCCTGCTTCACCAGTCCGACGATGGTAGCCGCGTCCGCGGCGGCCGGGTGGCCATGCTTCTGCAGTGTTTGATTCAAGGTGCTGCAGTAGAAGCCCAGGCTGGTGAGGTGCTGCCCGAGGCCGTCATGCAGTTCCCGGCCGATGAGCCTCTGCTGCTGGTCGCCGATTCGGATCAGTTCCGCTTCCAGCAGGCGACGCCGCGCCATCTCCTGCTTCAGCTCATGGTTTGCTCGCTCCAGGTCCCGGGTTCGCTCTTGCACGCGCCGCTCCAGTTCGATGTGGGACGCCTGCAGCAGGCTATGGACGCGCTTCTCCTGGGCATGTGCCGCCGCCAGCAGCAGCCCGGTCACTGCCACGACGTTCGCGAAGGCGCACCATCTCACAAGGCTATCCACTGCAGACTCTGCGGCAAAGGGACCGGTGCCGTTGGTGGTGCCCCAGATGGCCACGATCGAGACCAGCAAGGTTGCGAAGGTGGTGCCCAGGTGATCGAAGCGCAGAGCCGCCCAGATAATGAACGGGAGAATCGCCAGGGCTGAAGGATAGTAGCCGTGCCCGGCAAGCTCGGGGGCGCCGAAGACAAGGTAACTTGCCCAGAGGATTGCAACGGCCAGCCCGCACGCTTCCACTGCCTGCTTTGCGGAGCGCACAGGCATGGGACTCGCAAGCAGGCCGAGCAGGGGCGGAGCCACCACCAGCACACCCATCATGTCACCGAGCCACCATTCCAGAAGGGCGGCGCCGTATTCGGTGACTGACACCCGACCCGCTCCAAGGAGAGCGGTCGCACCAATCAGGGCACTCACTGCGGTGCTGACCGTCGCAGCCAGGATGATGAAGGCCAACACGTCCCTGATGCGGTCGAGGGCGATCCGGAATTGAGCCACGCGCTTCAACAACAATGTGGCCGTCAACGCTGCCGCCGTCGCGCCGAGGCCAATCACCCCGGCCATTGGCAGTGGCACGCCGACCGACATATTGGCCAAAAAGGAGCCAATGGCAATTCCGGGGGCAGCTGCAAAGCCAATGACAAGGAGCGCAACGAGGGCGACGCCGCTGGAAGGCCACACCAGAGACACTGCACCGCCCACTACTGCATAAGCAAGTCCCAGCTTGGCACTTGCGTAATACGCCAAAGCGACAAATCCGGCATGGACGAAAAGGCTGAGTCTAAAGTTGCGCGGGATAATAAACATTGTTCGCATCAAACCTCGGGAACAGACACTGTCACATCCAGTCATTTCTATCGTTAAACGGAATGACGACACTCTTGCGAAAGTGAATGTTCCATGCACCTGCGGCAAATCACGAGCCTGCACCGAATCGATGCAAGGCGAAGTGCTGCAAAACCATGGTGCCGCAACACTACTATGAATCTACGTCAGAACTCCCCTGCGCGGTAAGCGTAGCCGAATAGATTCGATCGGCATCGTGCAGTAATGCTGGACTGAGTCTGCCCTGCCCACCGGCTAGGGCAATCCCCTAGCCTCTTTTCGGAAAAAAGCCTTATTCATATGCTTCCCGCCAGGGCCTACATTTCATTGCACTTGTGCGAAGTTGCGACCCTCAAACTGAAGCGAAAGAAGAATCGTTTCGGTGTTTTTGCAACGACCTGAAATGGAGGTAAAAAAAATGCTTAAAACAGTCATACTGCTCGCTGCGGCGGGTGCTGCGCTTAGTGCCGGAGTTGCCTATGCCGGCATCGGGACGCGGGATGTCTACACTGACGGCGCCAGCGTGATGGGGCCGCGAGACCCATATACCGATGGGGGCAAGACCACAAAGTTTGACGTCTATTCAGATGGGGCGAAAGTCTCGGATAGACGCGACGTGTTCACCGATGGCGCGAGAATCACCAACCGCGATGGACTCGTTGACGACAGTATGTAAGGAACTACAGAAAAAAGTGTCCCCCTCACGAAATTCGTGGCCGGCACTCAGCGCCCCCGGCCACAAACCAGCACATCCCCCAAGTAACAGCCTCGGGGGATTTTTTTTGCAGTGAGCGGAGCGGCATTGCCGATGCCGCTGCAGCAGCCGACAGCAAGAAAAAACGCTCCGACCGATGGCCGGAGCTCAATCGCTGCGGCGGGATCCGACCCTCGCCGCGCGCATCAACCCTCAGTCAGTTGTCCAGAATGCGCCGGGCTGGCCGGATTTCAGTGCGGCCATGATGCCGCCAGTGTGCTGGCCGCGCCGTGGAATCGCGCCCGCCGCCATGGCCTTGCCATCGAAACGCGGCGCGGGCGCAGCCTGCAGATGGCCCTCCGCTTCGAAGTAGACGCCCCGCGCGACCAGATGCGGATGCCCGGCGGCCTCTTCAGGGCTCAGTACCGGACCAAAGCAAACGTCGGTGTTCTCCAGCAGTGCGCACCATTGCGCGCGAGTCCTGGTGGCAAAGAGTTCTTCAAAGTGCTGATGCAGCTCCGGCCAACGCTCGCGGTCCCATTGCCGGGCGAAACGCGGATCCTCGGTCAGGCCCAGCTTTTCCAGCAACAGCGCGTAGAACTGCGGCTCGATCGAGCCGAGCGTGACGAACTTCCCGTCCGCGCAGCGGTAGGTCGAATAGAAATGAGAGGCATCGTGGATGTTGTTGCCGCGCTCGCCGGTGATGAAGCCCTTGCGGCGCGTGGAAAGCAACAGCTGCAGCATATGGGCCGAGCCATCCACGATGGATGCATCCACCACGGTTCCCTTTCCGGTGGCGCGGGCGTTGAGGATGCCAGACAGCAGCCCTACCGCCAGGTAAAGCGCGCCACCGCCAACGTCGCCCACCACGGTAATGGCCGACGATGGTGGCTCTGCCGGCGTGCCGTGGTAGTACAGCGCGCCGGAAAGCGAGATGTAGTTGTTGTCATGCCCCGCGGCCTGCGCCATCGGGCCGCTCTGCCCCCACCCTGTCATGCGCCCGTAGACCAGCCGGGGATTGCGTTGCAGGCAGACATCCGGGCCCAGCCCCAGGCGCTCCATGACGCCGGGGCGCATGCCTTCGATCAGCGCGTCGGCATCCTGGATCAGTGCCAGCACCAGCTCACGCCCTTCGGCCGTTTTCAGGTCGGCAACCACCGAGCGCTTGCCCCGGTTCAGCACGTAGCCTTCGGTGGATGGCGCCGCACTGTTGGCCGGTGCCGCGCGTTCCACGGCGATCACGTCGGCGCCGAGATCGGCGAGGTGCATGGCGCAGAACGGGCCTGGACCGATCCCGCAAATCTCGACAACTCTTACACCGGAAAGCATGAACGATCCCCCTGATTCAGCATGAAAGTCTTCCGTACAGTACGTTGGAGCTTCGGAGGCTATCAGCCGTCCGGCCAGGCCAGGCCTCCCCGAAACAGGGAGGGGGCGGCCCCGGCCGGCACACCGATCAGTCAAGCGTGATGCGCGCGTTGGCCGCGATCCGTCCCCAGATCTCGGCATCGCGCCGCATCAGCTTCAGGAATGCCTCGGGCTCCAGCGTTCCCGGTTCCAGCCCTTGCTCACGAATCGCCGTTTGCATGGCCGGCTTGGCCAGGATTGCCAGTACCGCTGCGGAAAGTTTGTCCTTCACCGCCTTCGGCGTCGCCGCCGGCACGAACAGGCCATACCAGCCATTTGGCTCGAAATCGCGGTAGCCCAGTTCGGTAAACGTCGGCACCTCCGGCAGCAACGCCAGCCGGCGCTCGCCCGTGACAGCCAGTACCTTGATCTTCGGGGAGTTGAGCGCGGCCTTGCCGCTGGCCACATCCACAAACCCGGAACTGACCTGCCCACCCAGCAAGTCCTGGATCAGTGGCGTGCCGCCCTTGTAGGCCACGTGGGTCAGGTCGACGTCCCCCTGCATCCGCAGCAACTCCCCGTGCATGTGAGAGGAAGTGCCGTTGCCGTAGGAGCCGTAGCTGATCTTGCCAGGCGTGGCCCTGGCCGCGGACAACAGCTCACTCACGCTGCCAGCGCGAGTGGATACCGGCGCGGTGAATACGTCCGAGGAGAGCGCCAGGCGCGCCAGCGGCGCGAAGTCACGAAAGGTGTCATAGGGCAGTGACTTGTAGACGCCTTGCAACTGCACCAGCGGCGTGGCACCCAACAGCAGCGTATAGCCGTCCGGCGCAGTCTTCGCGACCGTCGCTGTGCCAATGGTGCCGCTTGCGCCGGGCTTGTTCTCGACCACCACCGGCTGGCCCCACATCGCCGTCAGCTCGCGGCCGAGCAAGCGGGCCACGGTGTCGGATCCGCCTCCGGCCGGGAATGGCACGACCAGCCGGATGGGCTTTTGCGGATAGGCAGAATCGTCCGCGGCGTGCGACAAGGCCGGCAGCGCGGCGATGCACGCCAGCGCGGCCAGGGCAGCACACCGCCGCGGCGAAGTGATGATGGGCATAGGCTCTCCTTGGGGAAGGATTGGGTCAGTCGATCATTTCGAACTGCGGCAGGCTCACGTCGTCACTCGCCTTCTCGAACACCACTCGAACGCGCTTGCCGATAGCGATGGCCTCGGGCGATGCGTTGAGGATGTTCGCCATCATGCGCACCCCTTCGTCAAGTTCGACAATGGCCACGGCGTACGGCACGCGCGCCTTCATGAAGGCATTGGGTGCGCGATGGTTGATCGTGAAGGTATAGATCGAGCCAAAGCCGCAGACTTCGGTCCAGTCGACCTGGTCCGATTCGCACGCAAGGCACAGCGTGCGTGGATAGAACTGGCGGTGGCCACAGGCGCGGCAGCCCTGCACCACCAGCCGGCCCTGCGCCGCCGCATGCCAGTAGCCTTCGGTGATCTCGGTGGGACGCGGCAGGGGACGTTGTGCTTCGCTCATGCTTCAGACTCCGAGGATCATGGTGGTGTTGCAGGAGAAGACCAGTCCGGGCGCATGGCACAGCGCCAGTTCGGCATCGGGCAATTGCCGCTCGCCGCACTCCCCCCGCAGCTGGCGCACGGCCTCGATCAGCACGAACATGCCAAACATGCCAGGGTGGCCGTAGGAGAGGCCGCCGCCAGAGGTGTTGATGGGGAAGCGGCCACCCGGGCCCAGGGCGCCATCGGCGACGAAGGCACCGCCCTCGCCTCGCTTGCAAAAGCCCAGCTCTTCCAGCGACTGGATGACACCAATGGTGAAGTGGTCATAGACCTGCACCACGTCGATGTCTTCGCGGGTAACGCCCGCCATGCGGAACGCTTCGTCCGCCGTCTCGGCGACGCGCGTATCCAGCCAGTCGGCCGTGCTGAACGGGGTGTAGTGGTGCGAGAAGGTCTCGGCTGCGCCCATCACATAGACCGGCTTCGACTTCAGGTCTCGGGCACGATCGGAGGAGGTGATGATCAGTGCGCCACCGCCATCCGTGACAAGGCAGCAGTCACGCGTACGCAGCGGCGACGCGATCACAGGCGACGCCATGACCTCCTCGATGCTGGTTTGCTCGCGCCGGTATGCCTTCGGGTTCAGCTGCGCCCAGCGCCGCGCCGCCACTGCCACCTCGGCGAGATCCCTGGACGTGGTGCCGTAGCGATGCATGTGCAACTGGGCAACCATTGCATAGTAGCCGATCGGGCTGAGCTGGCCATAGGGCGCGATGAACTGGCCACGCGGCGATTCCGGCGTATCCGCGGCGACGGCGCCACTCTTGCGCGAGCCGTCGGACAGTTGCGTACTGCCATAGGTCACCAGCGCCACCGAACACATGCCGGCGGCAATGGCCGCCATCGCATGGCGGATGTGCATCAGGTTGGACATGCCCCCGACGTTGCTGGAGTCGACGTACCTTGGCTGGATACCGAGGTATTCGGCCAGCTGCACGGTGGCAAAACGGTCATCGGTATGCGCAAAGACGGCATCCACATCGCGCAGCGACAGCCCCGCGTCCTGCAGGGCCAGCCGCGCGGCCTGCGCCTGCAACTCCAGTGCCGTCTTGCCGGGCACCTTGCCCAGGTCGGATTCCGCGGCACCGACGATGGCGACCGAGCGAGGAAGGTTCTTGGTCATGGTGAATTCAGAGTGCGCGCGCGATGACTTCGCGCATGATTTCGGCCGAACCGCCGTAGATCCGGTTCGGACGCACGTCGGTGTAGGCACGGGCGATGGGGTATTCGCGCATATAGCCGTAGCCGCCAAAGAACTGCATCAGGTCATCGATGGCCCGCGTGGCCTCGCCGGCCCAGTACTTGGCCATGGCGGCACCATCGGGCGTCAGCGTGCCGGCGAGGTATTGTTCAAGGCAGCTATCGACGAAGGCACGCGTGGCACAGGCATGTGTCTTGATTTCGGCCAGGCGGAAGCGGATGAACTGGTTCTCGATCAGCGCCTTGTCGAAGGCGCGGCGTTCCTTGACATGCGCGATGGTCCAGTCAAGCGCCACCTCCAGCGCCACGGCGCAACGCAAGGCGATCAGCAGGCGCTCACGCACCAGCCCGCTCATGGCGTAGCCGAAGCCGGCATTGCGCTCGCCGACCAGCATGTCGTCCGGCACGAAGACGTTCTCGAAGAAGAGTTCAGCGGTGTCCTGGGCCTTCTGGCCGATCTTGTCCAGCAGGCGGCCGCGGCTGAATCCGGGGCTGGTGGTGTCGACCCAGAACAGGCTGATGCCGCGCGCACCGGCGGCCGGCACTGTCTTGGCGAACACCAGCACGCGGTCAGCGTGGTAGCCGTTGGTGATAAAGGTCTTCTGGCCGTTGAGCCGGTAACCACCATCCACCTTGACAGCGCTGGTGCGGATGGCCTTCAGGTCACTGCCAGCCCCCGGCTCGGTCATCGCGATCGATCCGACCACATCGCCGCTGGCCATGCGCGGCAGGAACTCACGCTTCTGCGCCTCGGTGCCGAACTCCAGCAGGTACGGCGCGACGTTCTCCGAGTGCGTGGTGAACCCGGTCACGCCGCTGGCCAGGGCCCGGGCGATCTCTTCCACCACGATGGCGCTGTGCAGGAAGTCACCGCCGGCACCGCCGTAGGCTTCGGGCAATCCGGGGCACAGCAGGCCATGGGCGCCGGCATCGCGCCAGAGGCCGCGCGGAACCAGGCCGGCAGCTTCCCATTCGGCGTGTCCAGGCATGACCTTGTCAGCCAGGAAACGGGCGACGCTGTCGCGGTACATCTCGTGCTCCGGCGCGAACATCTTGCGCGGCGCGTGGTAGCTGGCTTCTTGTCGGGACATGGCATCAGGCGCGCTTAATGCGCGATTCGGTTTTCGGTTGGCCAGTAGCTGGCCTTGACGGCGCGCTTGAGCAGCTTGCCGGTTTCGGTGCGCGGAAGCGCCGTGACGAAGTCGACCGAGCGCGGGCATTTGATCGGGGAGATCCTGCTGCGGCAAAGCGCGATCAGTTCTTCGGCCAGGACCGGCGACGCCCGCTCAGGCTCATGCAACTGGACCACCGCCTTCACTTCCTCGCCGAACTCGGTATTCGGCACGCCGACCACCGCCACGTCGAAGACCGCCGGATGGCTCATCAGCACGTTCTCGGATTCCTGCGGATAGATGTTGACGCCGCCCGAGACAATGGTGTTGGCAAGGCGGTCCGTGAGGTAAAGGAAGCCATCGGCATCGACATAGCCGACGTCCCCATAGGTGGCCCACCCACGGTCGTTATAGACCTGCCGGGTTTTCTCCGGATCATTGTGGTAGGCAAAGGTCCCGCCGCCGGAGAAGTAGACAACGCCGGTCTGGCCCTGCGGCACTTCATTGCCATCGTCGCCGACGATGTGTACCCGCCCGAACTCGGCCCGTCCGACCGACCCCTTGTGCGCGAGCCATTCCACGGAGTCCAGCGAGGTGCGCCCGACCAGTTCGGTGCCGCTGTAGAACTCATAGAGGATCGGTCCCCACCAGTCGATCATCTGCTGCTTGACCGAAATCGGACACGGCGCGGCGGCGTGGATCGCATAGCGCATGGTCGACAAGTCGAAGCGCTCGCGCTCCGCGGCAGGCAGCCGCAGCAAGCGCACGAACATGGTCGGCACCCACTGGCTATGGGTCACGCCGTAGCGCGCGATCGCATCCAGCGCCGCCAGCGGCTCGAACTTTTCCATCAAGATCGAGGTGCCACCGGCGCGCATCGTGGCCATGTTCCAGCGTACCGGGGCAGTGTGATAGAAAGGCGCGGTCGACAGGTAGACCGTGTCGCGGTCCAGCGACTTCCAGGCCAGGCGAGGGTCATCACCGGTGCGGAAGAAAGCGTTTGCGCCTTGCAGTGGACGCTTGATGCCCTTGGGCCTGCCCGTGGTGCCGGACGAATATGAGAAGTCAGTTCCCTCTACCGTGCGCGGCAACGTGACATCGGCCGGCATCTGCTCCAGCCACGCTTCGTAATTGCTGTAGCCCGGGTCGTTCCCATCCAGAAGCACACGCGTGACCCGAAGCGATGCCAGCGCGCCGGGCGCCAGGTCGCCAAGGGTCTGCGCCGAGCAGAACAGTACCCGGGCGCCACAGTCCTGCACGATGTACTCCACCTCGTCGGCTCTCAGGTGACGGCTGATCGTGGTGTAGTACAAGCCGATCCGGTGCGCGGCCCAAAGGATCTCGAAATAGCGGACATGGTTCTCCAGCAGCACGGCAATGCCGTCGCCCTCGCGCAAACCGGCAGCCAGAAGTGCGGCAGCGCACTGTCGCGAACGCTGCTCCAGTTCGGCCCACGTCACCGCCTGGCCGGACGGCACCATGCGGTAGGCAACCCGGTCGGGCGTGGCACGGGCGAATTGCTCGATCACGGACATCTTGACTCCTTGATTACGGATGCAGGTCCGCGACGCCGTGGCTCAGCACCACCACATTGCGCTCGTCGGCGAGCGCACGGAACTGGACCTGCCCTTCGCCGCGCCACATCTCCACGCGCAGTGTTTCACCCGGCAGGAATGGCGATGAAAAGCGCACCGAAAGGCTGGCCAGGCGCGACGGATCCCCACCGCAAGCCTGCTTCAGCAGCGCCCGGCACGCTATGCCGTAAGTGCAAAGGCCATGCAGGATCGGCCGCTCGAAGCCGGCCTGCCGGGCGGCGGCGGGCAGCGCGTGGATGGGATTGCGATCGCCATTGAGGCGGTACAGCAAGGCCGCCGAAGGCTGGGTCGGCATCGACATGATCATGTCAGGCACGCGCTCCGGCACCGCGGGCAATGGCTCGAGCGGTGCATCGCCGGGCGTGGCGGCGCAGGCAAAGCCACCATCCGCCCGGCAGAACGACACATGCTCGACGGTCGCCAGCAACTCGCCGCTGGCCTGGTCGTCGATGCGCCGCTCAGTGACCACCAGCGCGCCCTTGCCGGCGCCCTTGTCCACCACGCGGCTGACGCGCGTCTGGCTGCGTACCGCGCCAGACGCCGCGGGCACCGCAAAAAAGCGCATCCGGTGCTCGCCGTGCAGGATCTGCATCCAGTCGATGCCCGTACCCGGGTCGCTTGCCCACGCACCCGGCGCGCCGACGGTGGCGAGGAAGGTGGGCACCACGCTCAGTCCTTCCTCAAAGACAAAGGGCAAGTCCGCCTCGTCCATTGGATCGGTGCCGAAGCCGAGGCTCAGCGCATAGCGAATGCTGTCGTTCGCCGCATAGCTGGAAACCTGGTCAAAGAACGCCCACGAGCGCAGGCGGTGATAGTCGATGGCCATCGCTGCGTACCTCCGTTCTCAGATCGGGTCCCAGGAAAACACCTCCGGCGAGCGCTCCAGCGGCGTGAAGGCGCGCTTCACCGCCGGCACGGCATGCTCCGCCAGCGTCTCCAGCGTCCAGCCTTCGGCGCGATGCACCGATGCCACCGGGCGCGGCTGGCTCATGACGATCAGCTCATTGCCGCGCACGGCCAGCACCTGGCCATTGACGTCGGCCGAAGCATCGCCGGACAGGAACGCGGCAACCGGGGCAACCTGCTCCGGCTTCATCGCCTGCATCCGCTCAAGGCGCTTCTTCTCGGCCTCGGTTTCGCTGGGCAGCGTGCCGATCAGGCGGCTCCATGCGAACGGGGCTATACAGTTGGAACGGACATTGAAGCGGGCCATGTCCAGGGCGATGGATTTCGACAGTGCCACGATGCCAAGCTTGGCGGCGGCGTAATTGGCCTGCCCGAAATTTCCGATCAGGCCGGTGGTGGAGGTCATGTGGACGTAGGTGCCGCTGTGCTGTTCCTTGAAATAAGGTGCCGCAGCACGGCTGACAAAGTAAGCGCCGCCCAGGTGCACATCCAGTACCGCCTGCCATTCGGCGGTGCTCATCTTGTGGAAGATGCGGTCGCGCAGGATGCCAGCGTTGTTGATCACGCCATCGATGCGGCCGAACTCGCGGATGGCGGTATCGACAATGGCCTGCGCGCTCTCGGCAGTCGCTACCGAATCGGTGTTCGCCGCAGCCTTCCCGCCGGCTGCACGGATCTCGTCAACCACCTTCTGGGCTGGTCCGGCATCACTGCCCTCGCCGCTGCCGCTGGAGCCCAGGTCGTTGACGACCACCCTGGCGCCCTGCGCGCCGAGCAGCATGGCAATGGCACGGCCGATGCCATTGCCGGCTCCGGTGACGACGATGACTTTGTCCTTGAAATTGTTTTGCATGGCGTTGTCTGCAAGAAGAGAGTGATGAATTTGTTCGCGCTTACTCGGGCTTGATGTTCCCGTCCTTGATGACCTGCTCCCAGCGGGCTTTTTCGGCGCGCACGAAGCTGTCGAACTGCCGCGTCGACCCGCCCGCCGCCGTACCGCCCTGCTGCGCCAGCTTCTGGCGCAGCGCGGGATCGGCCAGCGCCTTGTTGACGGCAGCGTTCAACGCCTGCACCACCGCGAGCGGCGTCCTGGATGAGACAAAGAGGCCGAGCCAGACCGAAACGTCGAAGTCGCGGTAACCGGATTCGGCCATGGTCGGCGTATCCGGGAGTTCCGGGGCACGCTGCCTGGTCGTGACGGCAAGCGCACGCAGCTTGCCGGCGCGCACCAGCGGCAGTGCGGTGATGAGGTTGTCCACCATGAAATCGACTTGCCCTGCCACCAGGTCAGTCAGCGCCGGCGATGCGCCCCGATAGATCACGTCGACGGCGGTAATGCCGGCGCGCTGCTTCAGCAGGTCCCCGGCGAGATGACCGGAAGAACCGCTCGTCGACACGGCCATGGACAAGCCGTTGGGGCGCGTCTTGGCATAAGCCGCCAGCTCGGCAATGGTCTTGACCGGCAGTTTCGGGTTGACCACCACGACGTCCGGCATCGTCAGCACATGCGCCACCGGTGCAAAGTCCTCGAACTTGTAAGGCAACTTGTCGTGCAACGCGTAGTTGGCCGCGTTGGGGCCAAGGCTGCCCATCACCAGCGTGTGGCCGTCCGGTTCCGCGCGCAGCATGGCCTGCATCCCGATCACGCCACCCGCGCCCGGCAGGTTCTCCACGACGACGGGCTGCCCCAGTTGCTCAGACAGTGTCTTGCCGAGCAGGCGGCTGGTCAGGTCAAGGATGCCGCCGGGCGAACTGGGCGCGATCAGGCGCAGAGGACGTTTGGCCTGGAAGGTCTCGGGGGACGGGTTGGCGAATGCGAGGCCCGAGGTGGACACGACAGCAAGGCAGGCTAGCGCCTGGCAAAGAAAACGCCGCTTCATGGTTGTCTCCTGTTTGATTTTTTCGGACAATCATGTCCGCCTAGCGGTCATTGTCGCCCGTTTTTTCGAACTTTACGTCCGGCCTTGCTACAATGTCAACCTGAAATCAGACCTCGCACAGACATGACTACTACCGACAACGATGGCTTCGTACGCTCTTTTGCTCGCGGATTGGCCGTTATCCACGCACTCGGGCGCAGCGGCACGCACACCGTTGCCAGCATCACGGCATCCACTGGCCTGCCGCGGACCGTGGTGCGCCGGATCCTGCTCACGCTGTGCGAGCTGGGCTACGCGGCGGAATCCGAAACGCGGGGTTTTCGCCTGACGCCGAAGATCCTCACCCTCGGCATGACCTACCTGACTTCGCTGCCCTTCTGGGGCCACGCCCAGCGCGCGCTGGAAACCCTTTGGACGCAGGTCACTGAGTCGTGCGGTATGTGTGTGTTCGACGGGCACGATGCGGTGTACGTCCTGCGCATTCCGTCGCTGAAGATCCGCTCACTGGGACTTGGCGTGGGCAGCCATGTGCCGGCCTTCGCCACGGCACCGGGCCGGGCGGTGCTGGGCTTCCAGACCACGGAATTTCTCTCGCATTTTCTCGACGAGGCCTCCCTGCGCGCCTACACGGACCGCACCGTGCACGACAAGGCGGCATTGCTTGAAGCGCTCGCTGCCGTGCGCCGGGATGGCTATGCGTGGGTGGATGGAGAATTCGACCAGCACATCGCAGGCCTGGCAGTGCCGGTGCGCGACGAACACCACAACGTGGTGGCATCGATCAGCGTCAACCTGCCCTCGGGCGAAGTCACGCGGGAGGAAGCGGTGAAGCGCTTCCTCCCGCCCTTGCGGGCCGCTGCCGAACAGTTGACCGGCCTGGCGCCGGCATTCCTGAATCCGGTCGTGGTGCCCGCGCAGCGTGAAGCAGCGGTCAGCATGCAACCTTGAGCAAGGCTGCATGCCAGCGAACGCCTACTTCCAGTGTTGCTTGCGAAGTTCGTGCTTGAGCACCTTGCCGACGCTCGACAACGGCAGCGCCTCCACGAATTCGACGCTGCGGGGGACTTTGTAGCTGGCAATGCGTTCGCGGCAGTGGGACTGGAGCGACTCGAAGGTTGCACTGGTGCCCTGCCTGAGCACGATGACCGCATGCACGGATTCGCCCCATTTTTCGTGTGGCACGCCAATGACTGCCGACTGCGCGACCGCAGGATGACTCGCCAGCGCCGCCTCGACCTCCGCCGAGTAGACGTTTTCACCGCCCGAGATGATCATGTCCTTGATGCGGTCGCACAGGAACACGAAGCCGTCCTCATCCATGTAGCCGCCGTCACCGGTATGCATCCAGCCGTTACGGACGGCTGCAGCGGTCTGCTCGGGCTGGTTCCAGTAGCCCAGCATCACGCCGGGGCCGCGCACCGCGATCTCGCCGACCATGCCGCGCGGCACCTCGTTGCCCTCAGGATCGACGATCCTGACCTCAGTGGTGAACGCCGGCAGGCCGACCGAACGCATGCGGCCGTTGGCCAGCGATTCCTCGTTGTGGTACTCCGGCCCCAGCAAGGTCGCCACTGGCGACAGCTCGGTCATCCCATAGCCCTGGCTGAAACCGGCCTTCGGGAATGCGATGCGTGCGCGCTGCAGCAGCGTCAGCGACATCGGCGACGCGCCATAGCGCAGCGCGCGCAGCGACGAGACATCCGGCGCCGCAGCACGCTCCGGATGCTGGTCGAGCCAGTCCAGGCACATCTGGATCATGGTCGGCGCCAGCAGCAGGTCTGTGACCTGGTCTCGCGAGACGGCTTGCATGACGCGACCCGGGTCGAACGCGTCCATCGGGACGTGCGTGCCGTTGGCCAGGAATACAGTGTTGATCGCAGACAGGCACGCCAGGTGGAACATCGGCATGACATGCAACATGGTCCCGCCGAGGGTCGCCGTGCCGGCCATCAGGCCATTGCTCGCCGACGAAACCAGGTTGCCATGGCTCAGCATCACGCCCTTGGGAAAGCCCGTGGTGCCGCCGGTATAAAAGATGCCCGCAAGATCGCTGCCCCGGCGCAGACGGTCTTCCATCGGCTGGTTTTCCGCAATCAGCGCCTCGTACGAGATCATGCCCGGCGGCACCTCGCCGTCGCCGGCATAGATGACGTGTCGCAGGCCCTTGCTGTCCGCGGCCACCGTGGCGGCCACGGTCTTGAACGTGTCCTCGACGATCAGCACCGATGTTCCCGAATCCTCGAACGAGTAGAGGATCTCCGCCGCGCTCCAGCGGATGTTGACCGGGTTCAGCACGGCGCCGGCCCAGGGCACGGCCATGTAGTACTCGATATAGCGCGCCGAGTTGAGCGAGAACATCGCGACGCGGTCGCCGTCCCTGACACCCAGCTTGCGCAGGCCTGCGGCCAGCCGCGCGACGCGCTCCCCCAGCGCGGCAAAGGTCAAGCTGCGGCCCATGTAGCGCACCGCTTCGGCATTGGGTCGCTGCTGCATGGAACGGTGCAGCGCCTGAGTCATGTACATGTCTGGGTCTCCGTCATCCGCCGCATGCCCTGGCGGTGCAGGCCGCTGCGTCCGCAGGGACGCCGGCCATCTGTTTTTGTCGCCGCCAGATGGCCCCGCCCCACAGGTTGGTGGGCAGGCTGGCGGCTTTAGGCTGCCAGCTCAGAAGTTGGCGCCGGGGCCACCGCCGCAGTAGAGCACCTGTCCCGACAGGAAGTTCGACTCCGGCGTGCACAGCAGGTACACCGCGCCCGCCGCTTCTTCCGCCTTGCCGGGACGGCCCAGCGGGATCACACGGCTGGCGTTGTCCAGCATCGCCTGCTGCACCCCGACCTTGATCTCGCGGCCCTCGATGCTGACCGTCTTCGACTGGTCGCCGGCCAGCGCCTGCGTCAGCCGCGTCTCGATCAGGCCAAACGCGACGGCGTTGACATTGACCTTCAGGCGCCCCCATTCCTTGGCCAGGGTCTTGGTCATGCCGAGAATACCGGCCTTGGCCGTCGAATAGTTCGACTGGCCGGCATTGCCGCCGGCAGCACCCGACGAGATGTTCACGATCTTGCGGAACACCTCGCGGCCCTCGGCCGCCTCGGCCTTGGCGGCGGCCGAGATCACCGGCTGGGCGGCTCGCAAGATGCGGAACGGGGCAGTCAGGTGGCAGTCGATGATGGCGTACCACTGCTCGTCGGTCATCTTCTGGATCACGTTGTCCCAGGTGTAGCCGGCGTTGTTGACGATGATGTCGATGCCCTTGAAGTGCTTCACCGCGGTGCCCACCAGGCGATCGGCAAAATCGGGGGCGGTCACGCTGCCGGCACAGGCCACGGCCTCGCCGCCTTGCGACCTGATCAGTTCGACGACTTCGTGGGCCGGGTCGGCGTCGAGGTCGTTCACCACCACGCGGGCGCCTTCGGACGCCAGCTTCAGTGCCACTTCACGGCCAATGCCACGGCCCGAGCCGGTAACGATGGCGGACTTGCCTGCGAGTTTGCTCATGGTGTCTTTTCCTTGCTACAGATATGGTTGTCCGGATTCAGCTCAGCGCGACGATGGCTTCGCCCAGCAGCTTGTCTTCGCCGTACTGGTTGGTGGCCCTGATCGCGACCTTGACTCGCTTTTCGCCGTCGGCTTCCAGCTTCTCGACGATTTCACCGGTGCAGGTCGGCTGGTTGCCAAGGTGCGTGATGCCGGTGAAGCGAATCGCCACGCCGCGCAGTGCGGTCTGCGGGACCCAGCCGGTCAGCAGGCGCCCGAGGTAGGCCGCCGACAGCATGCCGTGGGCGAACACGTCCGGCATGCGCGACTTGCGGGCGAAGTCGATATCGATGTGGATCGGGTTATGGTCACCAGACGCGCCGGCATACAGCGCCAGCGTGGTGCGGTTGATCGCCGGCAGCGTCAGCGCGGGCAGCTTGTCGCCAACTTTCACATCGGCAGAACGGGGGGCTTGCATGTCTCTGTTCTCCTTCTGCACGATCAGCCGCGGCGTTCCACGAGGGTGCCGCGCATGTCGGCGACGTGTTCGCCGTGCTGGTTGGTCACGCGGGTGCTGGTGACGACGAAGTGCAGCGCGCCGCCCTTCTTGTCGTAGACGTCGCTGACCGTTGTGTCGAAGTGCAGCGTGTCGCCGGCGTAGGCCATGCGGTGATAGTCGAAGGCCTGCTCCGCGTGCAGGATGCGGCCGAGGTCCAGCTGCAGCAGCTTCATGCGGTCGATCCCGGAAGCGGCCGTCACGTCGCTGTTCAGGCACATGAAGAATGTCGGCGGTACCGGCAGCGACCGGTGCCCCGCGTCGCGGGCGGCGGCTTCGTCGATATAGACGGGGTTCGTTTCGCCGGTTGCCTTGGCGAAGAAGCGCAGGCGCCCCTTCTCCACGTCAATGGAGCCCTTGCCAAGGTCCGTCCCAATCATGCTCTTGTCAGCCATCTGATCTCCTCTGGATTGTCCGGATCTTGTTCAGCCGCGGCCGTACAGCGTCACCACGCAGGCGCCGCCCAGGCCGAGGTTGTGCTGCAGCCCAAGCTGTGCTCCTTCCACCTGCGTCGGACCGGCGCTGCCGCGGATCTGCCGAGTCAGCTCGTAGCACTGCGCGAGGCCGGTGGCGCCCAGCGGGTGGCCCTTGGACAGCAGCCCACCCGACGGGTTGACCACGACCTTGCCGCCGTAGGTATTGTCACCGTCCAGCACCATCTTCTCGGCCTCGCCGGTCCTGGCGAAGCCCAGCGACTCATAGCTCAGCAGCTCGTTCTGCGCGAAGCAGTCGTGCAGTTCGCAGACCTGGATATCCGACGGGCCGACGCCGGCCTGCTCGTACACGGCCTGCGCGCCCGCCTCGGCCATATGGAAGCCCACCAGGCCGATCATCGACGGCGGCTCGAAGCTCGGGGCCACGTCGGTGGTCAGCGACTGGGCCAGGATGCGCACGTCGGTGCGCAGGTTGTGCTTCTTCGCGAAGGCTTCGGTGCAGACAATGGCAGCGGCGGCGCCGCAGGTCGGCGGGCAGGCCATAGAGCGGGTCATCACGCCGGGCCACATCACCTTCTCGGCCATCACGTCTGCTTCCGTGACGACGGTGCGGAACACGGCCAGCGGGTTGTTGGCAGCGTGGCGGCTGGCCTTGGCGCGGATCCTGGCGAAGGTCTCGAGCCTGGTGCCATAGCGCTGCATGTGCTCGCGGCCGGCGCCGCCGAACAGCGTCAGCGCGCGCGGCACGCCGGCCTCGACCGCGTCCTGCACCATCGGGGCAGCGATATTGGTGAACTCGACCATGGCCGCCTCGCGGTCAGTCCACGCGCTCTTCAGCGGGCCCGGCTGCATGAACTCGAAGCCCAGCGCCAGCGCGCATTCCACCGCGCCGCTCTCTACCGCCTGGCGCGCCAGGAACAAGGCCGATGAGCCGGTCGAGCAGTTGTTGTTGACGTTGACGATGGGGATGCCCGTCACGCCGACCTTGTACAGCGCCGCCTGGCCGCAGGTCGAATCGCCATACACGTAGCCAACGTAGCCCTGCTGGATCTTGTCGTACGAAAGGCCGGCATCCTCCAGCGCGAGCCGGGTGGCGTTGGCACCCATCACGGCGTATGGGTCGCTCTGGCCGGGCTTCTTGAACGGGATCATGCCGACGCCGGCAACTATCGCGTGCTTGGACATTGTCTTGTCTCCTTGGAAAGGGGGGGCGAGTTACAGCTTGCGCGAGATCAGCTCGCGCATGACCTCGTTGGAACCGCCGTAGACGCGCGCGACGCGCGTGTCGACGAAAGCGCGGGCGATCGGATATTCGAGCATGTAGCCGTAGCCGCCGTGCAGCTGCACCATATCGTCGATACACTTCCACAGGACTTCCGTGGCATGCAGCTTGGCGATGGCGGCTTCCTCCGCCGTGAGGCGGCGGCGCATATGCTCGCCGAGGTAGTAATCCACCATCGTGCGCAGCGCCACTGACTGGGCCTTGACGTCGGCGAGCTTGAACCTGGTGTTCTGGAAGTCCCAGACGGTCTGCCCGAAGGCTTTGCGGTCCTTGACGTACTCGATGGTCTGCTCCAGCAGGCGCTCGAGCCTGGCGGCGGCGCTGATGGCAATGATGAAGCGCTCCTGCGCAAGGTCGTGCATCAGGTAGCCGAAGCCCTTGTTCTCCTCGCCCAGCAGATTGGTTGCCGGCACCCGGACGTTGTCGAAGAACAGCTCGGCGGTGTCCTGCGAGTGCATGCCAACCTTCTGCAGCTTGCGGCCGCGGCGGAATCCCTCACGGTTGGTCTCGACCATGATCAGGCTGATGCCCTTGGCCCCGGCCGACGGGTCGGTCTTGCAGACCACCATCACCATGTCGGAAATGAAGCCGTTGGAGATGAAGGTCTTGCTGCCGTTGATGACCCAGTCGTCGCCATCCCGCACGGCGGTGGTACGGCACGCCTTTACGTCCGAGCCGCCGCCGGGCTCGGTAATGGCGACCGCCAGCACCGTTTCGCCGGCGCAGACGCCTGGCAGCCATGCCTGCTTCTGCGCTTCGGTGCCCAGGCGGACGATATACGGCGCAACGATATCGGAGTGCAGTCCGAAAGAAATGCTGCAGCCGGTAAACGCCATTTCCTCGGCAATGATGGCGGCGTGGCCGAAGTCGCCGCCGCCACCGCCGTATTCCACCGGCAGCGCCGTGCATAGCAGGCCTTCGCGCCCGGCCTTGAGCCAGGTTTCGCGGTCAACGATGCCGTCCGCCCACCACTGCTCCTGTCGCGGCAGGCATTCGCGCTCCAGGAACCGGCGCACGGTGGTGCGGAACTGCTCATGATCTTCACGATAGACACGACGGACGACTTCCACGAAGACTTCTCCCTGTTCGGTGTTGGCCGAGGCTGGGCGGCTGGCATGCCGGGCCGGCCCGCGGTGAGCCAATGATGCGGGGCGAGCCCCTCCACCACCCCTCCCCGATTTGGGTAGTCTTCCCCCCTCCCCCTGCGGCGGTTACAGATGGGGCGTCAGCGTCACCTCGCGGAGACGAGCAGCACCTCGCCGTGGCGGCGCGATGCCTGTCGGCAAGCCGCGCCGGCCAAAGGCCGGAATATCCAAGGGAGAATGGGCGCACACGCGCCTGGCGTTTAGTGGCCGGATGGACGGCCGGAGGGACGGCCAGGCGCGTCGGCCTGCAGGTCGCGCAGCAACGCCACCGCTTCGTCACGGCCGGTCACACCCAGCTTGATGTAGATATTCTTCAGGTGCCACTTCACCGTCTCGGGCGAAACGGACAGGGTGCGCGCCACCATCTTGTTCGACATTGCCTGCGAGATCAGCTGCAGGACCTCGGCTTCGCGTTCACTAAGCGTCCTGATCGGCGCAGAGCGGCGCGTGGCGGCGGCCGGCGCCGCATGGGCGCGCCACCGCGCTGATGCCTCCTGCAGGCGTCTCGCATAGAAGGCCAGTACCGGCTCGAGCGCCTGCGCCTGCAGAAACTCGCCCATCAGCTTCATGCCCCCGTTGGCGGCGTCCAGCAGGCTGCGCACCATGCCGAACCGCTGTCCATAGCGCAGGGCCTCGCACAGGTGATGCTGCGCGGCGCGGGCATTGCCGCGCCCCTGCTCGGCAACGGCGCACTGCATCAGCACAATGGCAATGTGCCGGCCGCGCGAGGCCAGCTGCACGCTGTCCAGCAGGGGCTTCAGGCGCGTCATGGCACCGTCGTAGTCATGGCGGTGCAGGCACAATCCGCTGCAGGCCAGGCTCGCGGCGACGTTGATCTCCCACGTTGCAGAGCGGCATGCGCTGTCCGGGCAGAGCTTGCGGGCACGGGTCACGGTGGCCTCGGCCTGGTCGATCTCGCCCTCCTGCAACAGCCAGCGCGAACGGACGCCAAGTGCGATCACCAGCAGGCGATCGAGGCGGTGCTGCACGGCGTAGTCTTCGAGACGGTCGAGGTAGGCCGCGGCCTCCAGTCGCCTGCCCGCGACACGGTGCGCCAGCGCGAGCGTCAGCAAGGCACGCAGCACCGCATCGGGAACGGAGACCGCCTCCAGTTGCTCGATCCGCTTCTCCAGCAGTTCGCAGACCGCATCGATTTCATTGAGTTCGTACAGGGTCTCGCTCAGCAGCACCGCTGCCATGTGCGCGGCGCCCACATACACGCCGCCGAGCTGCTCAGCCTCGCTCAGTACCTGGCGGAACACGGGCTCGGCCTGCAGGATCTTGCCTTCCATCGACAAGCTGAGGCCGGACAGGCAGCGTCCGACCAGGCCGCTGACCATGGCGCCGCCCTGCAGCGTGCTGTCGGCCAGCACCTGGCGCGCGCGCTCGTGCTCGCCGCGGTGCATGTGGACCCAGCCCATCACATTGCCGCGCGCGGTCAGCAGGAAGTCATCCGTGTCAGGGGGCACGCGTTCCAGCTCCGGCAACAAGGCCGCCGCCGCGTCAATGTCATCCTGCATCAGCGCCATGCCGCCCCGCAGCACCGTGACGGCGTAGCGCTCGCGTTCGCCCAGGGCGGCAGCTTGCGTCGCCAGCCGCCCGATCGCCTCGGCCGCTGCGTCGAGATGGCACGAGCGCAGGTCGATGTGCGCTTGCAGCATTTGCAGCGCAAAGCGCGACTCGACCTGCCTGGCGGGGAGCAAGCGCAGCAGGCTGGTAAGCCGGCCAAGACCGCCACGCGCCAGCAGTTCAGATGCGCGGGCCTGGATCGCATCCGCGGCGGCATCTTCCTCGCCGGCTAGCATCGCGTGCCGGACCGCTTCGTCAACGTATTCGCGCTGCGCGAACCAGCGCCAGGCAGCCGCGTGCAGCGCTTGCTGCTGCGCGTGGGGCATGGCCGCAACACGCGCAAGCAACACTTCGCGCAGCAAGGGGTGGAGACGGTACCAGCTCTCGTGGTCGTGGCCACTCACCTGAATCAGGAACAGATTGCTGCTGTCGAGCCTGACCAGCCGCGTGATCATCCGCGCCACCGCGCGCGGCTCGCCCACCAGCGTTGCGCACAAGTGCGCGCAGAAGCGGCTGCAAATGGCCACGCAGGTCAGCAGCTTCTGGTCGTCGGCGTCGAGCCGGCACAGCACCTCGCGCTCGAAATACCGGGCGAAGGCGCCCGCATCGCGCAGCGCAATGGGCGAGAAGCCGGTGCCGTGCTTGGCCTTGATATCCAGCGCGAACAGTTGCAGCCCGGCGACCCAGCCATCGGTCAGCTCATGCAGCCGCCGGGCATCGCGCGGGCTGATCTCGCCCAGTTGCTCGCGCAGGTAGGCCTCCGATTCCTCAAGGCTGAAGCGCAGGTCGCGCAAATCGATGACGGCAAGCAGCCCTTGCGACTGCATGCGCGCCAGTGACAGCGACAGCTGGCTACGCGAGCACAGCACCAGGTGCAGCTGCGGCGGCGCGTAGTCAAGCAGCCATTGCAGCGCCTGCCAGATGCGCGCGTCCTCGATATGGTGGAGGTCGTCAAGCATCAGGACCAGGTCGCGCGGCTGGCCGGCAATCGCCTCGATCAGCGTCACCAGCCAATGCTCTGCCCGCGAAGCATCGCTGCCGTCCCCGGTCAGATCGGCGGCTTTGGCCGCGATATCGGCATCAACCAGCGGAATGCTGGCAAGCAGGCAGTCGAAGAAGCGCGCCGGGTCATTGTCCTCTTCCGCCACCGACAGCCAAGCAACTTCAAAGCCAACCGAAACCAGCGCCTTGCGCCAGGTCACGAGCGTCGAGGTCTTTCCGCATCCGGCCGGCCCCTGGACCACCACACAACGCCGATGCCGCGCTTCGAGCAGGCGTTCGGCCAACGCATCGCGGACCAACGGCCGCCGTGCAAGTCGCGGGGGCACCAGCTTGGTACCGGCAATCGGCTCGAAAGGATGCGAAGACATGTGTGGGTCGCGCCGGTCTGATCACTCCGGCAGCGCTTTGCATTGGGAACGAAGCATTATAGGGCTGTGGTCTGCGGGGGAGCCATCAGGAGGATTGCGGTGGCATCGTCCGCATAGCCTACGCAGCGCAGGTGCGTACTCCAGTGCATCGCGCTCCAGGCCGAGCCGCGCCGTGCGGGCCTAAGGGGTCCGGGCCTCCGCAAGAAAACCCCTCGCTTTCACAGCAGCCGCTCCGCCTCCTCGATCAGGGCGGTGGGCGACAGCATGTCGCCACGCGCGAAACGCACCAGTGCGATGGATCGCACCAGCGGCGGATCGCCCGGGACGTGGGCTGTGAGCAGGTCGATGTCTTGTGCCGGCCCCGCGCTGTCCGCCGCGAGCAGCACGTTCATGGCACTAAGCCGCAAGTGTCTTTGCTCGATGGAAAAGCAGGAGCGTGCGTCCGCCAGGACCTCCGCCAGGCATTCCAGCTGACGGTCAAGCGCCCCGGTTTCGGGGCCGAGCTGCGCAAGTTCCTGCTCGTTCACGGCAATCTGTTCGCTCAGGCCGGTCTGCTCGCCGGGACTTGCGTCGGCATCGCCGCCGAGCACCGAACGCATGCCGGTGCCTTGCTGCTGGAGCAGGCGCAGGCGCGCCACCAGCAGCGCCTGCTCGCGCGCGAGCACGTCGCGGCGTGACTTGCCGGCAGCGAAACGGGCGAGACCCTCCATGCTGAACTGATCGAACATGCGCCGGACAATTTCCTCGCGCAGCGCGGCCTCGCTGCGAGCGATGATCCTGACCTTGTGATCGCCGAAACTGACGGTGGTTTGCGGCACTTCCGTGCGCATGACATCGCCTTCCAGCGCAACCCCGAGCGTGCGCCGCTCGGTCATCGCCATCCCCAGCACCGCAAACGCCTGCGGCGTATCGGGCCACTGTTCGAAGAACGCTCGCAGTTCAGGAGAGCGGCTGAAGGCCAGCTGCACGTCACGCGGCGTGCCGAAGAAGGCGTGAATATAGGGGTCTTCGCCCCATGCCTGCATGCTGGCCTCCCGCGGCGCGGGAAGAGCCTGGACCAGTTCGCGCACGTAGTCCTGCGCTTGCTCGAGCGCAGGCCGAAGCCGCTGCTGGTAGCGCGACACCAGCCGCAAGCGCGGATAGATCCGGGTCACGCGCTCGGCCAGCTCGGCAATCTCCTGCTTGCCGTGCGCATGGACTTGCGCATTGCGCCGGCGCAACCACCCCAGGAAACCCATCGGCATGCTCCCACCCGACGCCGCCTTACTCAGCGGGCCTGCTTGGGCGTGACAGAAATGGCAAGGGCTTCGGTGTAGACGGCCTGCACCTGGTCACCGCGTCGAACCGCCTTCAGTTGCTTCGGATCCTCGACATGCACGTCCACCGTCTTGCCCCTTGGCCCCTTGAGCGTCACCATGCCGGTCTTGGCGTTGACGGCCACCACATCGGCAGTGACCGTCACCTCGCGCCCGACCGTGCCGCCGGGCTTGGCGCCAGGAACGGCCCGGTCGGCGGTCTCGCGTTCGGTGCTGGAGCGCATGCCGCTCTGCTTGGCGAGAGCCACTGACAAGGCCTGCGTGTACTCGACGGTGACCATGTCGCCCACGCGGAGCTGCTCGAAGTTGCGCACGTCCTCGCCGACCTGTACGTCCGTGACCTTCCCCTGCTTGTTCTTGAGCGAAATGGTGCGCGTGGCGGCATCGATGGCCACCACCGTGGCAGTGGCCTTGACCGTGCCGGTGGTCCTGGTAGCCCCCACGCCCGACACCGTGTCCACGCGCGTCTCGGGCTGTGCCAGCACCGGAAGAGTTGCCACGGCGAGTGCCGCCGCCACGATTAGCTTGCTGGGATGCATGACTTACTCCTCGAGCCCCGTCTGGTGGCATGCCGTCGTTCGGCGGCGCCGGCACGACGCTGGCGCTTCTACCGGAAAGGTCTATAAACCATAGCATACGAACGGTTATTCGCCTGCCCCGCGCCCCTCACTCCACATTTGACGTCGGCGTTCACGGACTGGCCCCTGGTTCAGGTATTCGACTATCCACGCACGTGGGAGGCATGCCAATGCATCAACCCAAGATCGTCGTGGTCGGCGCAGGACTGGTTGGCGGCTCGGCGGCCCTGTTTGCGGCCGTGGCCATCCCGAGCGCGGAGGTGGTCATCATCGATGTTGCGCGAATCCGGGCCGAAGGGCAGGCGCTGGACCTCGCCCACTCCGCCGCATTCTGGGGAAACAATCGCTTCTACGCGGGCGACTACGACAACGCGCGCGACGCGGACGTCGTCGTCATCACCGCCGGCGTCGGCGTGAAACCAGGACAGACTCGCCTGGACCTGGCCAAGACCAATGCGGGCATTGCGGCGGAAATCGTGGATCGCATTGCGCCCCTGGCGCCGGATGCCATTTATGTCATCGCGACCAACCCTTGCGATGTGTTGGCCGGCGTCGTTCTTGACCGCCTGCGCTGCGCGCGGGAGCGCGTCATCAGCACCGGCACCTCGCTCGACACCGGACGACTGCGATCGCTGCTCTCCGAGCGGCTGGGCGTCGTGGCGCCGGGGATTCACGCCTACGTTGTCGGCGAACACGGCGAATCCGCAGTCATCGCATGGTCCTGCGCAACGGTCTCCGGCATGCCCCTCGAAACCTTCCTGTCCAGGACCGGCAAGGAGCTGGGGCCAGCCAGCCGCGATCTGATCCTACGCTCCGTGCACGAGGCGGCCAAGCTCATCAAGGAAGGCAAGGGCGCTACCCACTATGGCATCGCCAGTGCGATCGGGCGAATCTGCCAGGCCATCGTGCATAACGCCGACCTCATTCTCACGGTTGGCATCGTGCATCCCGAAGTCGAAGGCGTGCCAGAGGTGTGTTTGTCGCTGCCAATGGTGCTCAATGGCGGCGGAGCGCAGTTGCTGGCTTACCCGGAACTCAACCCCGCCGAGCGCGAGGGCCTGCGGCGCAGCGCGCGCATCGTCAAGGAGGCAACCGACAGCGTGCTGCTGGACCGGTAGGGACATCGCGCACGCTCCGGAGTACCGAACCACGCCGCCGCCAGGAGGCTGATCATGGATGTATCGCCCGCCAAGGCTCCACCGCCTGCAAGCTCCCCGGCCACGAAACCAGCGGCCCCCGCAGGGCATCTCAAAGATCTCTGGAGATTTCTAGTCCCGGTGGGAATCGGCATCGTGCTCTGGTTCCTGCCGGCGCCGGCCGGCCTGGAGGTGAAGGCGTGGCACATGTTCGCGGTATTTGTCGCCACCATCGCCGGCATCATGACCGCTCCCCTGCCGATGGCGGCCGTCGCCATCATCGGCGCCACGGCAGGCGTGCTTGCTGGTGTCGTGTCCTTTGCCGACGTCACCAAATCCACGGGCACGGACCTGGTCTGGCTGGTGATGCTCGCCTTCTTCATTTCCCGAGGCGTGATCAAGACCGGGCTGGGGCGCCGCATTGCACTGCTGTTCATGCGGCTGCTGGGCAAGCGAACCGTGGGACTTGGTTATGGGCTGGCCCTGACCGAACTCATGATCTCGCCCGCCATGCCAAGCATCACCGCCCGCGCCGGCGGGGTGATGCTGCCGATTACCAAGGCGATCGCGGAAGTCCTCGGCAGCCATGCCGATGACCCGGAATCCCGCGGCAAGGTGGGAAGCTATCTGATCCTCTGCGCCTTCCACGCGAACATCATTACCGCAGGCATGTTCATCACGGCGATGGCTGGCAATCCCCTTGCGGTCAAGCTGGCCGCGGACCAGGGCGTCTCGATCAGCTGGCTCGACTGGGCGGTGGCCGCATCGGTTCCCGGCCTGGTGTGCCTGGCCATCATTCCGGTCGCGATGCTGTGGATTGTCCAGCCGCAGATCCGCCAGACCCCCGATGCAACGGCCCTGGCCCAAAGGGAACTCGTCGCCCTGGGTCCCATCTCCGCCAAGGAAATCATCATGGCGGCAATTTTCCTTGGCTTGCTGGTGCTCTGGATTTTCGGTGAGGACCTGGCCATCGGCGCAACGCTGGCGGCGGCTCTCGGCGTCTCGCTGCTGTTCATCACCGGCGTGCTGACCTGGGAGGATGCCCTGAACGAGAAGTCCGCCTGGGACACCATGATCTGGATCGGCCTGCTGATCATGCTGGCCTCCAAGCTCAATGAGTACGGCATGGTTGCCTGGTTCGGGAAGGAGTTCGGGGCACACCTAGAGGGCTTCCACAGGCTGGCCGTCTATATGCTGGTGGCGGCGATCTATTGCTACGTTCACTACTTCTTCGCCAGCGCCACGGCGCATATCAGCGCGCTCTTCCCGCTATCCATGGCGCTGATGGTCGCGGCCGGTATCCCGCCGTTCACCGCGGCAGTCGCCCTCGGCGTCCTGAGCAATGTCAATGGTTGCCTGACCCAATATGGCATCGGCTCCGGACCGGTCATGTTCGGCGCGGGCTACGTTACCCAGGGGGAATGGTGGAAGGCTGGCTTTCTGATGAGCCTGATCTACATGTTCGTCTGGCTGGTGATAGGCCCGCTTTGGTGGCAGTTCCTCGGGCACGTCTGACACCGCATCGGGCAAGAAAATGAGCCAGCCTCCTGATCGGGGAGCTGGCTCCGGGCAGCGTCCAGTGCCGGTCGCCAAGCCATCCACCTCTTGATCGCACGTGCACCAACAAGCACTTACCCCCATTCTTTGGTGGTTGGAACAACTCGCGCCAATCACGCATCCCTATCCGACTGCCGGCGTCGCTAACAATAGCTTACATACACGGACATCCGCTTGATTTACCCTCCGCTGCCTGAACCTTGCCCGCCCGGGCCCACCACACAAAAAACAGGCAAAAATGAAGAAGATCCACGCGTACCCGCTGATGGCAATCGCCATGCTGACTACGGCCTCGGGGGCCGCCTTTGCGCAGCATGTGGTCGGGGGCATGGGCGAGGAAGTCAGGATCGGCGCGTTCGGCGGTCCGACGCACCGCACCGACAGCAATCGCGGCATGCCCACCGGGCGCAGGGACAATACGGCAAAGCCAGGCAGGCAAGCCGCCGACCCGCGTAGCGCACGCCCTGTCAGCACGCGCGGACCCGCACCCACGCTCCCCGGCAAGCATTTGCCATAGCCGCGCGCATGCGTTCGCGATCATCCTTGATCGCCGACGCAACAGCCCGTGCGCCCACGCTGCCCGCGCCTTGGACAAGCAAGAATCCACGCTGTTATATTGCGTGGATCGATCCTGGTCCAACCTCCATGGCACGCACGCTTTTGCCCGCCGCGCTGGCGGCATCGCTCTACGGCTGCGCCGGCGCCCCGTCCTTCAGCCTGTTCGGTGCCTATTTCCCGCTCTGGCTCCTGAGCGCCGTGCTTGGCATTGCCGGGGCGGTTGTGTCCTATCGGATCTTCATCATGACGGGCTGGGCGGAAACGGTCCGCTACCAGCTTCTGGTCAATACGGCGATCGGCGTCATGATTGCTGAAATCGTCTGGCTACTGGGTACGGGACACATCCTATGAAAATGGCCGGCCTCCGCAAGAGCCCGCTGCGCGGCAAACTGATCGCGCTGGTCATCGTCCTGCTGGCCGCCCTGCTGTCCTTCTACGCCTACCATCGCACGCTTCGCTTCCCGGCATCGGACGATGCCGCGCTCGATGCCGACCTGGTCCACGTAGCGTCGCCGGTCGGCGGCCGGATTGCGCGCATCCACGTGGCGGAGAACCAGCTGGTGGCCAAGGGCGATGTCCTGTTCGAGATCGATCCGGTGCCGTACCAGTTGGCCATGGCCCAGGCCCGTGCCGACCTGGAGCTGGCGCAGGCAACCCTTGGCACGCGGCGGCGCACGATTGCCACCGAGCAGGCCACGGCGGCGGTGGCGTCAGACCAGATCGCCCGGGCCGAGCAGAACTACGCGCTCACGGCGCGCACGGTGGAACGGTTGCGCCCGCTGGCTGCGGATGGCTACGTGCCCAAGCAGCAGCTGGACCAGGCGCAGGTGGCGCAGCGCGACGCAGCGGTGACGCTGAAGCAGGCCAACGTGCAGCGCGCCGCCACGGCGCAGGCGGTCGGTGATGAAGCCGGTGCCATCGCCACCGTGCATGCGCGCGAGGCGGCGCTGGCGATTGCGCGGCGCGCGCTGGACGACACCGTCGTGCGCGCCCCGCATGCCGGCCGCGTGAGCGGGCTGACGGTGCTGTCCGGCGAGGTCGTGCTGCCCAACCAGTCGCTGTTCCTGCTGGTGCATACCGGGGAATGGTTCGCGGTGGCGAACTTCCGCGAGACTTCGCTGGCAGATATCCATGTCGGCGACTGTGCCACGGTCTACTCGATGATCGACCGGCGCCGGGCCATCCGCGGCAAGGTGGAAGGCATCGGCGTCGGCATCGCCGATACTGAACGCCTGAACCTGCCGCGCTCCCTGCCCTATGTCCAGCCGTCGGTGAACTGGGTACGCGTGGCCAAACGCTTCCCGGTGCGCATCAAGCTGGCAGATCCGCCGGAAGCGCTGGCCAGGGTGGGCGCGAGCGCAACCGTCGAGATCCGGCATGGCGCAGCCTGCAGCTGACAAGCTGCGCCTGGGCCTGGCGGATATCCGGGCCCTGCTGGCGCCGCTCCCCGGCCGTGCGGCGGCCACCACGCGCATTACGTTGGCCTGCACCCTGACAGTACTGGTGACCAGTATCTATGGCACCCCTGAAGCTGCCATCTCCGCCTATGTGATCTTCTTCATCAACCGGGCCGACCGCACCTCCAGCATCGTCATGAGCGTGGCTGCGCTGGTGCTGGTCAGCCTGGTCATCGGCCTGGTTATCTGGCTGGCGGATTTCAGTGTCGACGACCCGCTGCGCCGCGTGGCGTGCATGGCGGTGGCGTCGGCGGCCGTGCTGTTCCTGACCTCGGCCAGCAAGCTGCGGCCAATCGGCGGCATCGTGGCGATGATCATCGGCTTTGCGCTCGATGAGCTCGGGCTGGTGCCGGCCGGCGAAATCGCCACGCGTGCCCTGCTCTATGCCTGGCTGATGGTGGCGATTCCCCTCGGCGTCAATGTGGTGGTCAACCTGGTGCTGGGCCCGGCGCCGCGCCGGCTGGCGACCGACCGCCTGGCCCATTGCCTGCGGCTTGCCTCACGCAGCCTGCAAGCTCCCGATGGTGACCCCGAGGCGCTGCACGAGGCCTTGCGCGATGGCGTCCAGCCCATTGCAGGCTGGCTGAAGCTGGCAAAGATCGAAGGCAGCATCGACGCGCAGGACCTGCTGGCACTGCGGCAGGCCGCGTCATCGACCATGGCGATCCTGCTGGCGGCAGATGTCGCACGCCGGCAGCCCGGGGCGCAACTGCCGGCAGCAGTTGCCATGCCCATCGCCGCCACGCTCGACGACATGGCGCGCATGCTCGATGCCGGCGGCTATCCGGTGGAAATCGGGCTGGGCGTGCCCGGTCTTGAAGGGCTGCCGCCCGTGCAGGCAGCGGTTGCCGCGGAACTGGTCGGCGCCATCAACCGCTATGCGGAGCCAGGCGACCCAGCGCCGCAGGAGCAAGCCGACAAAGCGCATGGCGGCTTCCTCGATGCCGACGCGTTCTCGAATCCGGTCCATGTCCGCTACGCCCTCAAGACCACCGGCGCGGCAATGTTCTGCTACTTGCTGTATCAGCAGCTGAACTGGCCGGGCATTCATACCTGCTTTATCACCTGCTACCTGGTGTCGCTTGGCACCGCGGCGGAAACCGTGGAAAAGCTGACGCTGCGGCTGGCCGGCTGCCTGGTCGGCGCGGTGATCGGCACGGCAGCCATTGTCTACGTGGTGCCTTCACTCACCTCGGTGGGCGGGCTGATGCTGCTGGTGTTTGCCGGCACGTGGATATCGGCGTGGGTCGCGCAGGGCTCGCCGCGCATTGCCTACGCAGGCTTCCAGGTGGCCTTTGCGTTCTACCTGTGCGTGATCCAGGGTTCCGGACCGGGCTTTGACCTGACCATTGCACGCGACCGGGTGATTGGCGTGGTGCTGGGCAATCTCGTCGTGTACCTGGTCTTCACGCGGATCTGGCCGGTCAGCATTGCCAGCCGCATCGAAGCGGCACTGGCGGCACTGGTCACGCAATGGCAGCAACTGACCGAGGCGCGCCGGTCCGATGCACGGCGCAGCCATGCCGCGGCCGCCATGGCCCTGCACGGCGAGATCACGCAGGACCTGATCCTGGCCAACTATGAACCCGCATCGGTCGGCCCGGGCCGGGACTGGATCGACGACCGGCGCCGGCGCCTGGCCGTGCTCGATGCGATTGCGGGACCCGTGTTCCTGCTCGCGGAACGCTTTCCCGGCGACCCGGAAATTGCACGACGATTGCACACGCTGCAGGCTACCGACGCTGTAGCGCCAACCGCGCAAGCTGCCAACGGCACCGACGATGCACAAGCCGACAAGGCCCGTCACGCCCTGCTGGCAATGGTCGACCGGCGCCTGGCGGATTCGCCCGCCGAGGCACCGGCTGCGACCTCTCCGACTTCCATTCATGCGCAAACCTGATTCGCTGGCGATCCCGCTGACACTAGCCGCCGTGACGCTGGCCGGATGTGCCACCGCATCGCTCGACCTGGCCCCGCCGGCCTCCGACCGGCCCTGGCAGCCCGAGACCACCGCGTCCGGCGAGATCGTGCCGGGCGCGGCCAGCAAGCCGGCGCCGGCAACCCGGCCATCCGACTACACGCTGCCGGCCAACACCGCGCTGGCGTCCGTGCCCCCGCCTGCCGCACTCGACACCACGCACGCGTACACGCTACCCGAGCTGATCGACCTGGCCGAATCCACCAACCCGCTGACCCGGATTGCCTGGAACGACGCGCGCAATGCCGCACTGGCCGCCGGCATCGCCAGGAGCAGCTACCTGCCGTACATCTCCGCGGCGGCGATGGGCGGCTACCAGAACGGGCACAGCGCCTCGTCCACGGCGCTGGGCACGCTGGGCGCGAACGCGTCGACGCATGGCGCGGTCTCGGTGCTGTCGCTGCAGTGGCTGCTGTTCGATTTCGGCGAGCGCGCGGGTATTGTCGATGCCACTGAACAGGCATCGATTGCCGCGAACATCGGCTTTACCGCGGCACACCAGAAGATCATTCACGAAGTCAGCACGGCGTTCTACCGTTACCAGGCCGCGCGTTCACGCGCGACCACCGTGCAGCAGGCGATGCGCAACGCCGATGCCGTGCTTGCCGCCGCCAAGGCGCGTTACCAGCGCGGCATCGGCACCGTGGTGGAAGTCGCCCAGGCCACGCAGAATCGTGCGCAGACCAACCTTGCCACAGTGCAGGCGCAAGGGGCCGAGACCGATGCCTACCTGGCACTGGTCACGGCCATCGGCATCTCCCCGCTTTCCAAACCCCGCATTGCCGAGATGCCGGTGCGGCCCCTGTCGCCGGCCATGCGCAGCTCGATCGAACAGATCGTCGAACGTGCCATTGCAAGCCGGCCAGACGTGCTGGCGGCCTATGCCATCGAACGCGCCAGCCAGGCCAAGGTCAGGGCGGCCGAGGCCGGCTTCATGCCCAAGGTATTCATGTCGGCATTCACGTCGTACGCGTCCGGCGGCTCGGCAATCACCGCGATTCCGCCGGTCGGCCAGCAGCCGCCCACGGTCAACCTGAGCGGCTACCGCTACGGCGCCAGCGTGTTCCTGGGCGTGACCGTACCGATCTACGACGGCGGGGTGCGCTCCGCGGTGCTGGCGCAGGCGCGCAACGACGCCGACAGCGCGTCGGCCAGGCTGACGCGCGCCAAGGAAGAGTCCGTGCGCCAGGTCGTGGTCAGCCAGAGCGCACTCGAATCGAGCCTGGCCGCCTACGATGCGGCCAGAGCCTTGGCCGAAGCCGCGCAGACCACCTATGACGCAGCCTTCGCCGCGTATAGCAAGGGCGTGGGGTCTGTCACCGAAGCCAATCTGGCGCAGAACCAGTTGCTGCTGGCGCGCAATGCGTCTGCCGACGCCTATAACGGGGCGCTCGCCGCTGCGGCGACATTGGCGCTGGCGACGGGGTCGGTTGGCGCGGTGCGCGAAGGGGGTGGGTGGCCGGTGCGATGACACGGCCCTTGTGGCACGCGCGCTTTCGCACGCACGAGAATGCAGGCGGGCCAGCCCAGGTCAGCCCTGCCGCGGCTGCACCGTCGCCGCAAGGCCGGGCTTGCGCAGCATTTTCTCGACCTCTCCCGCATGCAGTTCCTCCAGCTGGATCAACTGCCGCGCATACTCCTCCAGGGCGACGGAACGGCCTTCGACCAGGCTTAGCAGCTCACGGTACAGGTCCAGGGCCTGCATCTCGGTCGCAAGCGATTCACGCAGGATCGCGCCGATATCGGTCGTGTGGCTGTCCAGCAGCTCGCCGATGCCAAGCGAGGGATAGGCGCCGAGGGTCGTGATCCATTCGCCGGCCTGGTGCGCGTGCAGCAGCGACTCATTCGCCTGCTCACGCAGCCACGACACGATGGGAATGCGGCCGAAGCCGAATATCAGGAACGAATAGTGCGTGTAGCGCACAACCCCGGCGAGCTCGGCTTCGAGTATTCGATCCAGCACACCGACGACTTTCTCCTGTTCGATTTCCGTCATGGCAGATTCCTCCCTGAGGTGGATTCGACAGTACGCCAGCACCCGCGGCGGCACGCTGCGCAGTGTCTAGCGGTAGACGAGGACAGGAACCCGGCAGTGGGTAAGTACCTTCTGGGTTTCACTGCCGACCAGCAAGCCCTCCAGGCCCCTGCGGCCGTGCGACGCCATGAAGATCACGTCACACCCGTGCCTCGCGGCCGCATCGATGATGCCCTTGTAGGGTATCGAGGTCGTCATATCCGTTTCACATGTGACTCCCGCGGCCCTGGCCGCAGCGACAACCGCTTCCAGCCTGGCGCTTGCATGTGCGGCCTCTTGCTCTTCGAAGGCCTTGCGCCTGGGATGGCCGGCATCGCCTGACGCCACGTAGGGATACTCTTCCATGCACGTATAGGCCGTCAGCCTGGCGCCGCCGGCTTTGACAAAGCCAATGGCCGCATCCATTGCCATTTTTGACAGTTCCGAGCCATCGGTGGCCAGCAAGATGTGCTTGAACACGATTCTTCTCCTTGGGCGATTGATCCCGGCGGGCAGCGACAGCCCGCCAGTCAAAGTTCAGTATGGACAAGAATCCGCCTCTCGCCACCCACGCCGATGCACCTGCGCACACGCCGACGCAGCCGCGGCGCCCTCACCCATCGATCTTGAAGCCGATATCCTTGATGAACTGCCCCCAGCGCGCATGATCGGCCCGGATCTGCGCGGCGAAGGCCTCATACGTGACCGCCTGCGGCGGCAGCACGCCAACGCCTGCCAGCCGCTTCTGGTATGCCGGATCGGCCAGCACCTTGCGCACCGCAGCAGAGACCGCATCGACCGTGGCCTTGGGCATGGCCTTGGGGCCGAACAGCGCGAAATAGCCGCTGAGCTGCTCCATCTCAGGAAAGCCCTGCTCGCGGAAGGTAGGCGCCCCGGGCGCCAGATCGGAGCGTTCCGGGATGGTGGTGGCCAGCGCCTTGGTCTTGCCGGCCTGGTATAGCGGCACGCCGGTGGTCAGGCCGTCGATCATCAGCGGCACCACGCCGCCCACGAGGTCCTGCGTGGCCGGCGCCGAGCCCTTGTACAGCACCGGTTCAAGGTTGGTGCCGGCCAGCCGGTTGAACAGCAGCGGACCAAAGTGCGACGACGTGCCCGGACCGTACGAGGCCGAGTGGATCGGCTTGGTCGGGTTCGCCTTGGCATAGGCGATCAGTTCCTTCAGCGTGGAATACGGCGCATCCTTGTTGGCCGCCAGCAGCACCGGGGCGCGGCCGAGTTCCGCCAGCGCGGTGAGGTCGGTCAACGGGTCGTAAGGGACGCGGTTGATATGCGCGCCCGAGGTGGCCGAGGAACCCAGCGTCACCAGCAGCGTCTGCCCGTCGTTCCTGGCGCGGATCACGTCCTGCGTGGCGGGAATGGTGGCCCCGCCGGGCTTGTTCTCCACCACCACCGACTGCCCGGTCACGCGCGTCAGGTAGTCGGCAAACAAGCGTGCCACCACGTCGGTCCCGCCACCAGGCGGATAGGCCACGACCAGCCGGATGGCGCGCGCCGGCCACTGCTGCGCCATGGCGTGCGGCGCGACGCCGGCGGTCGCCGCGATGGCCGCGGCGCTCAGGAACTGTCGACGATCCATAGATGAAGTCTCCACGTTATCGTTGTGCGCCGCGCTGGCGGCGGGTACTTCATATTAGAGATTGTTCCGGTGCGGGACACGCCCGGGTTTTCCACCATGCAGCGGAGCCGGGCGCGGACTGCCGGTGGCTTGCATGCTTTGCATTCGCCTACATCGCCTGCAAGCTGTGCCCGTCGTCGTCCCGCGTCATGCGCTGCATTTCTGGCGCACGGTCGCCGGCACGCAAGTCCGCGCCAGCGATAACCCCCGCGATCACCTCGCCTTGCCAGGAGAAATAGGGATTGAACGTCAGCCGCGCATGCACCTTGCCGGCTTCGCGATAGCCCCAGTCCGAATACCACACGGTCTCGCCACGCTCGCAAGCCTGCGTCGCCAACTCATCCTGCCCGTTCCAGCAGATGCGCAGGCGGCCCTGTTCTCCGTACAGCGGATTCGCCGGCGAGAACAGCAAACCCATATGGGAGAACTGGCTGATCCGCAGCTGCGGCAGCGCATCGCCGCGCACCAGCACGCGACCGGTGTCCGCCGTGGTTTCCGGCTTCTGGCCATACCAGATCAGGCGGCTTGCAGGATGCGTAAACCTGTCCTGGAACACGGACAGCAAATAGCGGGTATCGAGCACCGAATCGTACTGCGCCACCGCCATGAAGACCGGCTTGTCGTAGGCCCCCTGCTCCAGCCGCTGGCGCGCCGCGCGGCTGCTGCGGTAGAACTGGGCGAAGCCGTTGGTTGGCACCGTCATGTAGCGCACGGCGTTCTGCATCGGCCGGCGCCCGTCCGGCTCCAGCAGCCATGGGCGGATCCAGCCAATCAGCGGGGTCAGCCAGTCGTAGCGGCTGTTGGACTGGAATGCTGGTGAAAACAGCACCAGCCCCGCCACGTCCGGGTGAGCGTAAGCGTATTCAAGCGCCAGGTTGGCGCCAGTGGAGAAGCCGCCCAGGTAGACCTGCCCGACATCGCGGCGCAGCGCCTCGGCCTGCTCCTGCACCACGCGCTGCCAGTCTTCCAGCGTCACGTCCAGCAGGTCCTCTGGCCGCGTGCCATGACCGGGCAGCAGCACGGTCCTGACCAGGAAGCCCTGCGCGGCGAGCTGCCGGGCGAGGTCATGGAACGACCACGGCGAATCGCCAAGGCCGTGGATCAGCAGGATGCCCTTCTCCGGCTTCGTCCCGGTACGGGACGGCGCTGGCAGCCATTCGCCGGGGCCAATCCACGCGAGTTCGGCTGCCTTGTCGGCAAGCTGGAAGTGCCGCCGCGCCTGCAAATGGCTGAGGGTTTCGCTACGGTAGTCGCTGAAGCTCGCGCGCGCGGGCTGCGGGCCACCGCTGTCGATGCCGGCGCACGCAGCCACGGTCAGTGCCACGGCACCCAGCACGGCCCTGGCTGCGTTCAGCTTGTTGCGGTTGGATGTCAAGCTGTCCTCCACGTCGTCTACCCTCACTGGCAGCCTCGCTGCGGTGCGCCGGATTCCGGGCATGATGGCCCGGCCCGGCCAATCGATCAACCGCACAGCCTAGCTGCCCGCGGCCAACGGCGTGCTGACGGCCAACTGGCAAAGCCGTCAGCAAACAGGCCGTGTACCACCGCACGCGCGAACCCAGTCTGGCGCCTCGGCCTTCCTGACAGCCCTGACAGGCTGGCGTCACCGTTCCAACCACCTCCGTTGGCTATAAACCAGCATGCCAATGACTTGTGGACCCGGCGGGTCCGACTGCCATGCCTGCGTTCTCCCTCACCTCCTATCTCCTCACGGCGCTCAGCCCCTATGCACGACGGTTGTGGTTTGCAGCCGCCGCGCTCTGCGTGCTCGCGCTCGGCACGCTCGGCCTGATCCGGCGCAGCCAGTCCGATGCGCCTCCACCGCCGCCACCGCCAGTTCCTGTGCGCGTGGCACGGGTGGAGGCACGCGACGTCGCCCGCCAGGCGGAAAGCGTCGGCACCGTTCGCCCCTTGCGCGACGTGGTGGTGCGCACGCAGATCGACGGCCAGCTGATGCGTCTGCATGTGGGCGAAGGCCAGCAGGTGGCCCGCGGCGAGCTGCTCGCCACGCTCGACGACCGGCCGATCCAGGCCGCACTGGGCCAGGCCCGCGCCACGCTGGCGATGAACCTGGCGCAGCTGCGCGCGGCCGAACTCGACCTTGGGCGCTACCGCACGCTGATCGCCGACGATGCCATCCCGCGCCAGACGCTGGACCAGCAGCTCGCCACCGTCGAGCAGCTGCGCGCCACCGTGCAGGGCAACCGCGCCGCCATCGCCGCCGAGGAAGTGCGCCTGTCATACACCCGCATCCGCTCGCCCATCGGCGGGCGCATCGGCTTGCGCAATGTCGATGAAGGCAACCTGGTGCGGGTCGGCGATGCCGACGGGATTTTCACCGTCACGCAGCTGTCGCCCATCACCGTGGAATTCACCATGCCGCAGTCGGCGCTGCCGGTGCTGCAACACCTGACCGCCGGCGGCGCGAACGCGGCCGTGCAGGCGCATGCACGGGACGGCGGCGCGCCGCTGGCGCAGGGGCGCCTGCTTGTGATCGACAGCCGCGTGGGCACGGGCAATGGCGCGGTCCGGGTCAAGGCCGAGTTCGACAACCGCGCCGGCGAGTTGTGGCCTGGCCAGTTTGTCGCGGTGCGGCTGCAAACCGGGCTGCTGCGCGATGCGCTGGTGGCCCGGCCCGCGGTGCTGCGCTACGGGGAACAGGACCAACCTTACGTGTTCCGCGTCAAGCCGGACAACTCCGTGGAGATCGTGCCCGTCAGCGTGCGCTACCAGGACCGCCAGCAGGTGGTGCTGGAGGGCGTCGCCGCCGGTGACCAGCTGGTGTCAGACGGCCAGTCCCGGCTGCGCGCCGGCAGCCGTGTCTCCTTGCCGATCGCAACCCCAGCCCCGAGAGCCTGAAGTGAAGTCATCCACCTCGCTATACGGCTGGTGCATCGATCACCCGATCGGCACCGCCTTGCTGGCTGCCGCCCTGGTGCTGCTGGGTGCGGCCGCCTATTTCCGGCTGCCGGTTGCACCGCTGCCCGAAGCCGAAGTGCCAACCATCCAGGTCAATGCCCTGCTGCCCGGCGCCAGCCCGGACACCATTGCCTCGTCGGTCGCCACCCCACTTGAAGTACAGTTCAGCGCAATCCCCGGCATTGCCGAGATGACTTCGACCAGTGCGCTGGGCTCGGTCACCATCGTGCTGCAGTTCACGCTGGAGACCCGGCTCGACAGCGCCGTGCAAGAGGTACAGGCGGCCATCAACCGCGCCACCAGCCGGCTGCCGCCGGACATGCCGGCAATGCCGACCTGGCGCAAGGTCAATCCCGCGGACAGTCCGGTGGCAATCCTTGGCATCACCTCTGACACGCTGCCGCTGACCGAAGTCAGCGACTACGCCGAGCGCGTGCTGGTGCGCCAGCTGGGGCAGTTGCCGGGCGTTGGGCTGGTCAACACCACCGGCCTGCGCCGCCCCGCGATCCGTGTGCAGGCCTCGCCGGCGGCACTGGCCGGCGTGGGCCTGACGCTGGCTGACGTCCGCAGCGCAATCCGCGCGGCCAGCCGCAACGCGCCCAAGGGCGCGCTGTACGGCGAGGCGCGCGTCAGCACGCTGGAGACCAATGGGCAGTTGCTGGAGCCGGACGACTACCGCGAGCTTGTCGTGGCCTGGCGCAACGGCGGCCCGGTATTCCTGAAAGACGTCGCGCGGGTTGCGATCGGGCCTGAAGACGCCTATGTCAATGGCTTTCCGAATGGCCGGCCGGGCGTGGCGCTCGCCGTCATGCGCCAGCCTGGTGCCAACATCGTGCAGACCTTCGATCGCATCACCGAAGCGCTGCCGGCCCTGCGGCGCGCCTTGCCCGCCGATGTCCGCGTGGAGGTCCTGAACGACCGTACCCGCACCATCCGCGCCTCGCTGCACGAGGTCGAGCTGACCCTGCTGATCGCCGTGGTGCTGGTGATCGGCGTGATGGCCCTGTTCCTGCGCGAGTGGTCGGCCACGCTGATCGTCACGGCCGTGCTGGGCGTGTCGCTGGCCGCCACCTGCGCGGCGATGTACCTGATGGGATTCAGCCTGAACAACCTCACACTGGTGGCGGTGGTGGTGGCGGTCGGCTTTATCGTCGACGACGCCATCGTGGTGGTGGAGAACATCCACCGCTACCGCGAATCCGGACTCGGCCTGCGTGAGGCCGCGCGCCGCGGCGTGGCCGAGGTCGGGCCCACGGTAGTGTCGATCGGCCTGTCGCTGGTGGCGGTGTTTATCCCGTTGCTGTTCATGTCCGGGGTCGTGGGCCGCCTCTTCCGCGAGTTCGCGCTGACCTCGGCGGTGGCGATCCTGATCTCAGTGGTAGTGTCGCTGACGCTGGCGCCCGCGCTGGCGGGCATCGCCATGCGCAAGGCGCACCACGATACGGGGGCGCGCCAGGCGGACCTGTCCGCGTGGCTGGTGCAGCGCTACGCAGCCGGGCTGCGCTGGTGCCTGCGGCGCCAGGCGCGCGTGCTGGTGGTGTTCGGCCTGACGGTATGCGCCAGCGTGGCCGGTTTCGTGCTGATCCCCAAGGGCTTCTTCCCGCTGCAGGACACCGCATTCGTGCTGGGCACCTCGCAGGCGGCGGCGGATATCCCCCATGCGGACATGGTCGCCAAGCATCGCGCCCTCGCCGACATCATCGCTGCCGACCCGGCCGTGCTGACGGTCAACCATTCGGTCGGCATGACCGGCGGCAGCCAGACCCTGGCCAACGGCCGCTTCTGGATCGTGCTCAAGGACCGTTCCGACCGCGACGTCTCGGCCAGCGGCCTGATCGACCGCCTGCGGCCCAGGCTGGCCGCGGTGCCGGGCATCCAGCTCTACCTGCGCGCAGCACAGGACATCAATATCGGCGCCGGACAGCCGCGTGCGCAGTACCAGTACGTGCTCAAGGGCAACGAAACCGCCGAGCTCTATGCGTGGTCGCAGCGGCTCACCAGCGCGCTGCAAGGCGAGCCGCTCTACCGCGACCTGTCCAGCGACCTGCAGCTCGGCGCCAATGTCATCCGCATGCGCATCGACCGCGCGGCGGCAGCGCGGCTGGGTCTCACCTCAGCCGATATCGACGAGGCCCTCTACAGCGCCTTCGGGCAGCGCCAGATCAACGAGTTCCAGACCGACACCAACCAGTACCAGGTGGTGCTTGAAGTCGACGACGACGGGCGCGGGCATATCGAGACGCTGCAGTCGTTCCGCCTGCGATCCCCGCTGTCGGGCGAGATGGTGCCGCTCGCCGCGGTGGTGAGCATCGCGCCGCCGGGCGCCGGGCCGGTCTCGATCCTGTACCACGGCATGCTCCCTGCGGTCAACCTGTCTTTCAACCTCGCGCCGGGCGCACCGCTGGGCGATGCGGTAGCGCGGCTGGAGCAGGTACGGCAGCGCATCGGCATGCCGGCCGCCATCCAAGGCACGTTCCTGGGTTCGGCCCAGGCGTTCCAGGAGGCCCTGGCCGGGCAGCCCTGGCTGATCCTGGCGGCGCTCCTGGCGGTCTACATCATCCTTGGCGTGCTCTACGAAAGCCTGGTGCATCCGCTGACGATCCTGTCCACGCTGCCGTCGGCGGCCATCGGCGCGCTCGCACTGCTGTGGCTGGGCGGGTTCGACTTTTCCATCATGGCGCTGATCGGCGTGATCCTGCTGATCGGCATCGTCAAGAAGAACGGCATCTTGCTGATCGATTTTGCGCTGGAGGCGCAGCGCACCCGCGGCGTCAGCGCCGGCCAGGCGATCTACGAGGCGGCGCTCACACGTTTCCGCCCGATCATGATGACCACGCTGGCCGCATTGTTGGGCGCGGTGCCGCTGATGCTGGGCTTCGGCACCGGTGCGGAACTGCGCCAGCCGCTGGGCGTGGCCGTGGTAGGCGGCCTGCTGCTCAGCCAGGCGCTGACGCTCTTCACCACGCCAGTGGTCTACCTCGCGCTGGACCGGCTGTCCCGCTATCGCCGGCCTCTGGCGGCGGCGCCGCTGGGCGCTGCCACAACCAAATAGGAGGCCACGATGGCTGCCAGGACATCTCACACGCCGCGTCCGGGTGGCGCGCTCGCGCTGGCTGCCGCGCTGGCCACCATGCTGGGTGGCTGCACGCTGGCGCCACGCTACGACCGGCCACCTGCGCCGGTCGCCGCTGCCTATCCCGACCCGCCCCCGGGCTTTGCCGAGCCGTTGGCCCGGGACACGCGCGCCGCCACCGACATCGGCTGGCGCGAATTCTTCCGCGACCCGCGCCTGCAGGCACTGATTGCGGCAGCGCTCGACAACAACCGCGACCTGCGCATCGCCACTCTGCGCATCGAGGAAGCGCACGCGCTGTACCAGGTCCAGCGTGCCGACCTGCTGCCGCAACTGGATGCGACCGCGGGCGCCACGCGCCAGCGCCTCTCGGCGGCACAACCGCCCGGTGGCCAGCGCGGCATCCGCCAGACCTACCAGGCCGGCGGCGGCGTTGCCGCTTACGAGCTGGACCTGTTCGGCCGCGTGCGCAGCCTGTCCAACGCCGCGCTGGCGCAGTACGCAGCCACGGAAGAAGCACGCCGCGCCGCGCAGCTTTCGCTGGTGGCCGAGGTGGCCACCGGGTATCTTGCGGAACGCTCGTACGCCGAGCAGGCCGACATCGCACGCGCCACGCTGGACGCGCGCGAGCGCGCACTGGCGCTCAGCCAGCGCCGCTTTGGCTCCGGCACCGCGTCCGCGCTGGAGGTGCAGGACAACGCGTCGCTGGTAGCGCAGGCGCGCGTCGCCAGCGCCGAACTGGCGCGCCAGCGTGCGCAGGCGCAGAACGCGCTGGAGGTCCTGACTGGCACCCCGCTTGGTGCGATCGTCGGGCTACCCGATGCGCTCGCGCTGTCCGACCAGGGCGTGACGACCGACCTGCCCGCGGGACTGCCCTCCGCACTGCTTGCGCAGCGCCCGGACATCCGCCAGGCCGAGCAGGAATTGCTGTCGGCCAATGCCATCATCGGCGCTGCGCGTGCCGCCTTCTTCCCGCGCATCACGCTCACCGCCACGGCAGGCAGCATCAGTCCGACGCTGGCGAGCCTGTTCGAGGCAGGCACAGGCACGTGGCTGTTCTCGCCGCAGCTGGTGCTGCCGGTATTCAACGTCGGGCGCAACCGCGCCGGGCTGGACCTGGCCCAAACCCGCAAGCAGATCCAGGTAGCCGCCTACGAGCGCGCCGTGCAGGCCGCATTCCGCGACGTTGCCGATGCCCTGGCGGCACGCGCCACGCTGCAGGAACAGGTGGCGGCCCAGATGGCCGTACGCGACGCGGAGGCCGCGCGCGTACGGCTGGCTGGCCAGCGCTGGTGCAGCGGCGTCACCGGGCAGCTTGAATCGCTTGATGCGCAACGGCAGTTGCTGGCTGCGGAGCAAGCACTGGTACAGGCGCGCGAGCGGCGGCTGGTGAATGCTGTGGCGCTGTATCGGGCCTTGGGCGGCGGACTGCGGGAATATCGGGGCACAGCAGCCCCGTTGGGATGACGGCCGGCGTATCGATCCAGTTCATGCCGGTGGTATGCAGGCGCCTGCCCTCTGCCCCTGCCCCTGCCCCCTTCTCCCGCTCGCGGGAGAGGGGGGCAAACCGGCGGCAGTGATGAACGCCGCCGGGCCTTTCCTTCGCTGCAGTTGCGTGCGGCCTCAGCCGTTCGCATCAGCGGGCCGTGGCTCGCTGCGCGCGCCGTCCGTGTACGTGTCGCGCGGGTCACGCACCCGGGCGCCGTCGCTATACACATCGAAGCGGCCCTTGGCTGTCGCCGCGCTGGCCGCGCCATCGGTATACGGGTCAACGGACCGCGGTGCAGCCTTGGCCGACAACGAAATGCTTGCGCCAATCATCATCAGCAAGGTCGGGATCAGGGCGTGCAGCAGCGCGCGCCGATGGGTGCCACCGCGCAGCCACAGCAGGCGTGGCCGGCGCGTGCCTGCGCCCCGCGCGGAACGGTGGCCTGTGCTTTCGTGGTGGTGGGATCGCTTGAATGAGGTCATGGAAAGACTCCTGTGCATGTGGGAAAACCGGCCCGGCCGGGCACGTATGGAGTCTAGGGAGCGCAGCCGACGCCACCCTGACGCAACGCTGACAATTGCGTCAGGCTGGACCGGCAGCGCGCCTTCAAACAATCTTTTCCACCAGCGTGAACAATAGCGGCACGTGCACCTGTCATGCTTGCGGAGCGGGCGCCGCAAGGCTTGGCTGCACAGCTTCGGTGCGGCACCGGGAAACTGACAGGATTGACAGGTTGGAGCCGCACACATCTTCTATATTGCTTAGATTCCGAGGATTGGACCAATGAAACTCCTGCTGGTCGAAGATGAGATCAAGACGGTCGATTACCTGCGCCGCGGCCTGTCCGAGAATGGCTACATAGTCGACACCGCGCACAACGGCGTGGACGGCCTGCACCTGGCCTGTACCGAGCCCTACGACGCGATCGTGCTCGACGTAATGCTGCCCGCGCTGGATGGCGTCTCGGTGCTGAAGTCTCTGCGCCGCGAGCAGCAGACCCCGGTGCTGATGCTGACCGCGCGCGACGACCTGGATGACCGTCTCAATGCCTTCGATGCCGGCGCCGACGACGACCTGTCCAAGCCCTTCCCTTTTCTGGAACTACTGGCCCGCCTTAACGTGCTGACGCGGCGCGGCCGGCAGACGGAGCCGTCGCAACTGACCGTGGGCGACCTGCGCATCGACCTGCTGTCGCGGCGCGCAACGCGCGGCACGCGGCGACTGGAACTGAGCGCACGCGAATTCACGCTGTTGTCGGTGCTGGCCAGGCGGCAGGCGCAGATCGTGTCCAAGACCGCGATCACGGAACTGGTCTGGGACATCTCGTTCGACTGCAACACCAACGTGGTCGAGGTCGCCGTCAAGCGTTTGCGCGCCAAGCTCGACTGGCCCGGCGAAGCCAAGCTGCTGCATACCATCCGCGGCATGGGTTACGTGCTGGAGCACCGCGACGGATTGAGCGCATGAACCGGCAACGCTCGATCGCGGCGCGGCTGGCCGCCATGTTCGGGCTGGCGGCAGCCCTGGTCTTCACCATCACGGGCATGGTGCTGTACCGCGTGCAGTGCGTGGAACTGGAAAAGCGCCAGCTCGGAGAGATCCGCGCCCGCTTCGACCTCGCCGGCACCAAGGCCGCGGGCCTGGGCACCGAAAAGCAATGGGAGCACTTTGCCGCCATGCTGCGCACCCTGACGCCGGCCGACCACAGCGTGCGCTACTTTGTCGAAAGCACTGACCCCCGCTTCGACTACGGCGAGCCCTTCCCGCGCGAGGCTGACACCAGCCCGCGCGCACCCGACGTGTGGGCGGTGGAGTTCGGCGACAACCGCTTCCTGATGCTGAAGCGCCGCATCCCGGCGCTGAATGATCGCCCCGAGGTGGCCCTCGCGGTCGCGGTGGACCAGGCGGCATTCTTCGAGACCAGCCGCACGCTTGGCATCGCCCTGGTGGTGTCGTCGGTGCTCGGCGTGATCGCGGTGAGCCTGCTTGGCTGGCGCATTGCCAAGTCGGGCCTGGCGCCGATCGAGCGCCTGTCGCAACATGCCGGCGCACTCGACCCCAAGCAGCTGGAGCGCCTGCCTGACGCCGACCTGCCCGCCTAGCTATGCGGCCTGGTGCATGCCTTCAACGGCGCCCTCGACAAGCTCGAGCACGCCTACCAGCAGCTATCCGCCTTCAATGCCGACGTGGCGCACGAACTGCGCACGCCGCTGGGCAATGTCATCGGCCAGACCCAGGTGGCGCTGTCGCGTCCGCGCAGCGCCGAACAGCTTGAAGAGATCCTGCAGTCCAACCTGGAAGACCTGGAGCGCCTGAGCCGCATCGTGATCGACATGCTGTTCGTGGCGCAGTCCGACCGCGGGGCGCTGGCGCGCGACCTGGTCGACGTCTCGGTCGCCCAGGAAGTCCGTCGCAGCGCGGACTTCCTCGACATGCTGTTCGAGGAAGCCGGCGCCACGCTGCACGTGACCGGCGATGCACGCGTGCGCGTCAACGTCTCGCTGCTGCAGCGCGCGCTGACCAACCTGATGAGCAATGCCCTGCAGCACGGCCGGCCCGGGCGGCCGGTGACGGTCACGATCGCGCAATCGGCGGGGACGCTGACCATCGCCGTGCGCAATGAATCCGATCGCTTGTCCACGATTCGGCCCGAGCGCCTGTTCGATCGCTTCTACCGCGCCGACGCCGCGCGCAGCGACAGCCTGCAGAACCACGGACTAGGGCTGGCCATCGTCAAGGCAATCGCCACCATGCACGGCGGCAGCGTGTTCGCGCAGGTGCAGGCGGACGCGATCCGGATCGGCATGACACTGCCGGTCAGCGAGCCGGCG